>CAYOBS010000025.1:0-19225 GCA_964402305.1 uncultured Planctomycetaceae bacterium
GGACCCAAGATCGAGAAGGTCAGGACCCTGCAGCGCCTCGTCGGCGACGACGGCGCTGCCGGCGCGCCTGGCGGAATGCCCGGCGGAATGTTTGGCGGTGGCCCCGGCGGGATAGCCGGCCGGGCTACGCTCATGCGCAATGCCGACCCCAACGCCCAGCCGGCGGACATCGAGAAGAAGTCCCAGGCCCTCCAGACGCTCCTGGACAACAAGCAAGCCAAGCCGGAAGCGGTGGCTGCGTCCCTGAAGGCCTACCGCGACGCCCGCGTCAAGGCGAAGCAAGACCTCGCCAAGGCCCGGCAGGAGCTCAAGGACCTGCTGACTGTCAGGCAGGAAGCCCAACTTGTGACCATGGGGATACTGGAGTAGGCGCTGCCCAAAGGGGGGATTCTGGTCAGCCGCGGTAAGAGGGGCACGGCACGAGAAGAATGGTTAAGAACGGTTAGCGTCCCTATTAACCGCCTTGAATGCTCGAACCTTTTGGAATAAGTCCTATACGACCTATAAGACCTATGGGCTAATGGAACCCATGGGCCATAAGTCCTGTAGGACTCATAAGACCTATAACCACCGACCACCATCCCTTCCCTTGCCGCCCGCTGCCGCCGCACCATTCACTTTATCAGCCGAGTGCCGTGGTTCGCGAAGCCCCTTTGCGGTGGGCGGTACCTGCCGAAATGACGGCCCGGCAGGGCGGCGGCGAAGGCTTTGGCAGTCGGTGTAATTCGTAATAACTGTAAATGCAATAACTTAGATACTGGCACGCCCATTGCTAAACGTCATATGCAGGGAGATTCGATTATGCGTTTGGACAAATGGACAGTGAAGGCCCAGGAGGCGTTGGCGACGGCTCAGGGCGAGGCGATGGAGGCCGGCAACGCGGCGGTGACTCCGCTGCACTTGTTGGGCTGCCTTTTGCGGCAGGAAGGCGGCCTGGTCGGCACGCTGCTGGCGAAGGTGGGCATACCGCCCGAGCGGATAGGTTCGATCGTGTCTTCGGAGCTAGGCCGGCTGCCGACGCAGTCGCAGCAGGGCGGCATGGCGATGGACCCATCCCTCAACGGCGTCATCCTTCGGGCCGCCAAGGAGGCCCAGGACCTCAAGGATGAGTACATCTCCGTCGAGCATCTGCTGCTCGCGCTGGCCGAGGCGCAAAGCAACGCCAAGGATGTGCTCTCGGCGCTCGGCGCGACGCGCGACGCGATACTCAAGGCCATGAAGGATGTGCGAGGCAACCAGCGCGTCACCGACGCCAGCCCCGAGGACAAGTACCAGGCCCTGGCGCGCTACGGGCGCGACCTGTGCGAGATGGCCCGGCGCGGAAAGCTGGACCCCGTCATCGGGCGCGACGACGAGATCCGCCGCTGCATGCAGGTCCTCAGTCGGCGGACGAAGAACAACCCCGTGCTCATCGGCTTGCCGGGGGTAGGCAAGACCGCCATCGTCGAGGGCCTCGCCCAGCGGATCGTCAACGGCGACGTGCCGACGGTCCTTTCCGGCAAGACGGTAATCGCCCTGGACATGGGGGCGCTTCTGGCCGGGGCGAAGTTCCGCGGCGAGTTCGAGGACCGCCTCAAGGCCGTGCTCAAGGAAGTAACCGAGTCCGACGGGCGGATCATCCTGTTCATCGACGAGCTGCACACCGTAGTCGGCGCCGGGGCGGCCGAGGGGGCGATCTCGGCCGGCAACCTCATCAAGCCCGCGCTGGCGCGCGGCGAGCTTCGCTGCATCGGCGCCACGACGCTCGATGAGTACCGCAAGCACGTCGAGAAGGACGCCGCCCTCGAGCGGCGGTTCCAGCCGGTGCTGGTCGAGGAGCCGACGGTCGAGGACACCATCGCCATTCTCCGCGGCCTGAAGCCCAGGTACGACGCCCATCACGGCGTGCGGATACAGGACTCGGCCCTGGTGGCCGCGGCGGTGATGAGCCACCGGTACATCTCCGACCGCTTCCTGCCGGACAAGGCAATCGACCTGATCGACGAGGCCGCCAGCAGGCTGCGGATCGAGAACGACTCGATGCCGTCGGAGCTTGACGAACTGCGGCGGCGGATCATGCAGTTGCAGATCGAGCGCGAGGCCCTGCGCAAGGAGTCCGACGAGGCCAGCAGGCATCGCCTGTCGGCCCTGGAGAAGGACCTCGCCGAGATGCAGACCTCGTACGACGCCCGGCACGCCCGCTGGGACAGCGAGCACCAGGTGCTAAGGGACCTCAAGGCGATCAAGGAGAGGATTGAAGCCAAGCAGACCGAGCTCGAGCAGGCACAGCGGGCAGGCGACCTGGAGCGGGCGGCGCGGATACAGTACGGCGAGCTGCGCGAGTTGGCGGCCGAGGTGGCGCGGGCCGAGCGGAAGCTCGCGGAGATGCAGGCCGGCGGCGGGTTGATAAGCGAGGAGGTGACGCCCGAGCACATCGCCGAGGTCGTCGCCAAGTGGACGCACATCCCGGTTACGCGCCTGATGGAGTCGCAGCGCGAGAAGCTCATCGGCATGGAAGACCAGCTCCGCAAGCGCGTGGTGGGGCAGGATGAGGCCCTGCGGGCCGTCGCCGACGCCGTGCGGCGCAGCAGGGCGGGCCTCAGCGACCCGCGCAGGCCCATCGGCAGCTTCCTGCTGCTTGGCCCAACCGGCGTGGGCAAGACCGAACTGTGCAAGGCCCTGGCCGAGCTGCTGTTCGACACCGAGGACGCCATGATCCGAATCGACATGAGCGAGTTCATGGAGCAGCACTCGGTGGCCAGGCTCATCGGCGCGCCGCCCGGCTACATCGGCTACGAAGAGGGCGGCCGGCTCACCGAGGCCGTCCGGCGAAAACCGTATAGCGTGATCCTCTTCGACGAGATCGAGAAGGCCCACAAGGACGTCTTCAACGTGCTGCTCCAGGTGCTCGACGACGGCAGACTGACCGATGGGCACGGGCGCACGGTGAGCTTCAAGAACACGCTGATCGCGATGACGTCCAATATCGCCTCGCAGTTCGTACAGGACCTATCGGAGCACAATGCCGAGCAGTGGGAGATCGAGGCGAGGCTCAAGGATGCGCTGAAGCAGACGTTCCGGCCGGAGTTCCTCAACCGCATCGACGAGACGGTGGTGTTCCACTCGCTGAGCAAAGAGAACCTGGCGGCAATCGCCGAGATTCAGATCGGCGATCTGGCAAAACGGCTGGCGGACCGGAAGATCTCGCTGGAGGTTGCCAGCGCGGCCAAGCTACTCATCGGCGAGCTTGGCTACGACCCGACGTTCGGCGCCCGCCCGATGAAGCGGCTGATCCAGCAGGAGTTGGAGAACCCGCTTGCAACGAAGATCCTCACCGGCCAGGTCGAAGCCGGCCAGCATGTCATAGTGGATGCCCAGGCCAAGGGCTTTGTCTTCCGCGTGGGCCGGCATCCCCAGGCCGAGGGCGAGGTCGTGGGGGAGTAACAAAAAAATCCGACATTTCCGATAAAGGGGTTGAACATCGTAGGGTGATCGCTGTATAATATGTTGTGGAGATAGGGATCACAGGAGATACGGCGTTCAGGAGAAGATGTGGAATCGCAGGCTTTTTCCTGTTTTTTTGTGAAAGCCGTCTTTTCTTGTCTCCGCGCCGAGATTTCCGAGTATTACGAGAAGTGAGATAGCGGTCGGTTCAACGGGCGGCCAAGTGATGTGGACGCGGCCAGCCTGTGATTAACCGGAAGGCGGGTAGTACGATGGAAAATTATACCAACAGAATACCGGGGTTTGCAGATCAAGGCCCGTTGGCTGGGGCGGCATGGGACATGGTGATCCGGGCCAACCCGTCTGACATTCTTAAATCCAAGCCTATCCTGGACTTGGTGGAGCTTTCCGGCATTCCCAGCAATCATCTGCTCATAAAGGGCATGGTTGTGCGGGGCAGCGGTCACGTGCCGCTGGTGGACGCTCGGATGCCCCTTTCATTGGGCTTGGCCGGCCAGTCGGAGAACGTCTGCGCTCTGATCGTTGACATCGAGGGCGTGGAGGTGGGACTGATCGTCGGCGGGGTGGTCTCGGCATAGTTCAAGAACTTATCCTGGCCGCGACAGGTAGCCGGTAGCCGGTAGCCAGTAGTCCCGGCGCGCCGGGATAGCCGGTAGCCGGTAGTAGCGAACGGCGGAACCCGGAACCGGGAACCGGGAACCCGGAACCCGGAGCCCGGAGCCCGGAACCTGGAACCCGGAATCCGGAAAAGAAACAGCGGAATCCGAAAGACTCGGCGTTTTCAGCTTTTCCGGATTACTGGTTCCTTGTTCCCGGTTCCGCTTTTCTTGCTGTTCCCGGCTACCGGCTACTAATTCGTTGAAATCCCGTGTAGACGTTGAATCGTCCCGCGCGTGCAAAGCCCACGAGTGTCAGGCCGAACTTGCGGGCCAGGTCGATCGCCAGGGCGGTAACCGCGCCCCGGCCGACCACTATCGGCACGCGCGCCGCGACCGCCTTGGAGACCATCTCCGCCGACAGCCGGCCCGTGGTGAGAACGATCTTGTCGGACGTGTCCAGTCCGTCGAGCACGGCTCGGCCGATGACTTTGTCGAATGCGTTATGCCGTCCCACATCCTCGGCGACGATGAGCAGCTCGCCGGCGCTTGCCAGTGCGCAGGCGTGGACGCCGCCGGTGTTTTTCCACAGGTCCATGGCGCCCAGGAATTCGCGGACCAGGCCGACGATCGCCTCGGCGTCCACCTCCAGGCCCAGGGCAATCGGCTGGTACGTATCGGGGTTCAACTGGGCCGACGTGCCCCCGCCGCCACAGCCGGTGCCCCACGTCCAGCGACGTCGGATGGCGTCCAGGGCGTTCGGATCGAAGGCGCCGCGCACGCGAATGGTCCGGCCGGCCTGGTCGATGTCGATGCGCTCGACCTCGCCGCCTCTGCGCAGGGCGCCCTCGCCGCGAAGGAAACCCACCGCCAACTCCGGCAACTGTCGCGGCAGGCATAGAAGGGCAAGGCGAAGCTCATCGTCGTTGATGACAAGCTCGACGCGGGCCTCGGCGACGACCTGGTCGTCCAGGGCTGTGAAGTGCCCGTCGGTGTACCGGCGGACCGCGCAGTGGCGAGTGGGCTGGGGGTCGTCCGGCAGCGCTTCGCCGGCAGTCGTCTGGCGGTCGGGAGGCGGGTGGTCGGTCATGGCTGAGCCTTTCGAAAGGGCGGCTGGTTGCGATTATAGGTCTTACAGGTCATATAGGACTCACAATTTCTTGTCTTCCGCGGTGGCGATAGACCGACATAGGTCCTATAGGTCCCATAGGACTTATAGTTCCTTCCCCGCGCCCGGGCGGGGCCACCCCAAAACCGACACAAGTTGTACCAGACAACATCTTGCCCCTCTTGCGTGGCGCCGCCGACAAGCGTAGACTTCGCAGCCTGTTTGCTATGACAGTGCGGGCGCAACCTGGCCGTCAGGGCGCAAGTGCTGTGCCGGCGAAGAAGAAAAGAAGAAAAGAAGAGAAGAGAAGAGAAGAAAGAAGTTGAAGAAGAGAAGAAGCTGAAGTTGAACCAAGGAGACTCATAATGGCCCCGCCCGTCCCGTCGGACATTGACATTTCCCGCGCCGCGACGCCCAGGCCGATCACCGATATCGCGGCTGCGGCCGGCATACCGCGGGAGTTCATCGAGCCGTACGGCGGCGTCAAGGCGAAGGTCAAGCTGGACATCCTCCAGGTGCTGGCGGAGGAGCCCAACGGCAAGTACATCGACGTTACCGCCATCACGCCCACGCCGTTGGGCGAGGGCAAGACCACCACGAGCGTCGGCCTGACCCAGGCGCTGGGGCTGATCGGCAAGAAGGTTTTCCTGTGCATCCGCCAGTCGTCGATGGGCCCGACGTTCGGCATCAAGGGCGGCGCCGCCGGCGGCGGCTACAGCCAGGTCATTCCGATGGAGGAGTTCAACCTCCACCTGACGGGCGACATTCACGCGGTGAGCATCGCCAACAACCTCCTGGCGGCCGCGATCGACGCGAGGGTCCGGCACGAGCGGCGGCCGGGCTGGCAGGGCAAGGGGCTGCCGACGCTGGACATCGACCCCGAGACCATCACCTGGCGGCGTGTGGTGGACGTGAACGACTCGGCCCTGCGTTTCATCGAGACCGGGCAGAGCGACGACTGGATGGACGGCCCGCGGCGAAAGACCGGCTTCGACATCGCCGTGGCGTCGGAGATCATGGCCATTCTCGCGCTGGCCACCGATGCCAGGGACATGCGCAAGCGCCTCGGGCGGATCATCGTCGGCATGAACCGCAAGGGTGATCCGGTGACGGCTGAGCAACTGGGCTGCGCCGGGGCGATGATGGTGCTGATGAAGGACGCGATCAAGCCGAACCTGATGCAGACTATCGAGGGCCAGCCCGCGTTCGTTCACGCCGGCCCGTTTGCCAACATCGCCCAGGGCAACAGCTCGATCATCGCCGACCGGATCGCGCTGAAGCTGGCCCAGTACGTTGTCACCGAGAGCGGCTTCGGCGCGGATATCGGCATGGAGAAGTTTTTCGACATCAAGTGCCGCGTCAGCGGGCTTAGGCCCAACTGCGTGGTGGTCGTCGGCACGATCCGTGCCCTGAAGATGCACGGCGGCGGGCCGCAGGTCAACCCGGGCAAGCCCCTTGGGCCCGAGTACACCCGGGAGAACCTCGATCTGCTTGAGAAGGGCGCCTGCAACCTCGCGCGGTGCATCGAGATCGCCCGCATGTACGGCGTGCCGGTGGTGGTGGCGATCAACCAGTTCCCGACCGACACCAAGGCGGAGTTGGAGCTTGCCCGCAAGGCGGCCGAGAAGGCCGGGGCCGAGGCCGCCGTCGTGGCAAACCACTGGGCCTTGGGCGGCAAGGGCGCCGTTGCGCTGGCCGAGGCCGTCGTCGCCGCCTGCGAGAAGCCCTCGGACTTCCGCCTGCTCTATCCCGACGAGATGTCCATCGAGGATAAGATCGAGACCATATGCAAGAAGGTCTACCTTGCCTCGGGCGTCACGTATTCGCCGCTTGCCGAGAAGCAGATCGCCTCGTACGACAGGGCGGGCCTGAGCCATCTGCCGATCTGCATGGCCAAGACTCACCTTTCGCTCAGCCACGACCCGACCCTCAAGGGCGTGCCGACGGGCTTCACCGTGCCGGTCCGCGAGGTCCGCGCTGCGGCCGGGGCGGGCTTCCTCTACCCGCTGCTGGGGGCGATGCGAACCATGCCGGGCCTGCCGAGCCGCCCGGCCTTCATGGACATCGACCTCGACGAGAACGGGCAGGTCGTCGGAATGTTCTAATTGCGGATTGTGGATTGTGGATTGCGGATTGCTGATTACGGATTACGGATTGCGGATTACGGATTTCCGTGGATGGAGCACTTGGGAGCGTTGGCGGCGTTGCCGATTGCGGGAGCAAGAGAACGGCAAGATGGGCGAATATGTGTCTCACAACGTGAGCCGGCGGGGCTTTCTCAGGGCGGCACTGGGCGCCGGAGCGGCGGCGGCAGTGTCGGGTGCAGTTTCACTCGAGGGCGCGGCGCGGGCGGCGGCGACATTGTCCGCCGGCGCCGGCGAATCGGCGGGTCCGGCGCGGAAGCCCAACATCCTGCTGCTGATGTGCGACCAGTTCCGCGCCGACTGCCTTGGCGCCGCCGGCAACAAGGCGATCCGCACGCCGAACTTCGACCGCATCGCCCGCGAGGGCGCCCTGTTCAAGCACGCGTATTCCTCGATGCCCTCATGCACGCCGGCCAGGGCGACGCTGCTGACCGGCCTGGGCGCCTGGCGGCACGGGATGCTCGGCTATGGCGCCGTGGCGGCTGAGTATCCCAACGAGATGCCCCGAATGCTTCGCCAGGCCGGGTACTACACGCAAGGCATCGGCAAGATGCACTGGCACCCGCAGCGGGCGGCTCACGGGTTCCACAAGACCGTCCTGGACGAGTCCGGGCGGGCCGAGTCGAAAAGCTTCATCAGCGACTACCGCCAGTGGTTCAAGGCCCAGGCCCCGGACCAAAACCCCGACGCCACCGGCGTGGGATGGAACGATTACCGCTCCAAGCCCTATGCGCTGCCGGAGCGGCTGCACCCGACGGTCTGGACGGGCGACAGGGCGGTCGAGTTCCTCAGCAAGTACGGCAGCGGCAGCCAGGGCGAGAAGCCGGGCGAGCCTTTCTTCCTGAAGGTTTCCTTTGCCCGCCCGCACAGCCCGTACGATCCGCCGCAACGGTTCTTCGACATGTACGCCGACGCCGATCTGCCCAAGGCAGTCATCGGCGAGTGGGCTAAGCGAAACGAGATGTCTGGCCAAAAGCTCGGCGCCTCGACGCCGCGCGGCGACCTGGGCGCCGAGCAGGTCCGCAGCTCCAGGCAGGGTTATTACGGGGCGGTGACGTTCCTCGACGAGCAGATCGGGCGGATCCTGGGTGTGCTGGAAAAGCGGGGCATGCTCGACAACACGCTGATCCTGTACACCGCCGATCACGGCGACATGCTGGGCGACCACAACCTTTGGCGAAAGACCTACGCCTACGAAGGCTCCGCGCGTGTGCCTATGCTGATCCGCTGGCCGGAGGGTTTCACCGACGCCAAGCGCGGGCAGGTGCTGGGCCAGCCCGTCGAGTTGCGAGACGTGCTGCCGACGCTCCTTGACGCGGCAGGGGCAGAGTTTGATCCGTCGCGGTTCGACGGCCGGAGCATGATGGAACTGATCCGCGGCAGAACGGAAAAGTGGCGGAAGTTCATCGACCTTGAGCACGCGACGTGCTACTGGCCGGAGAACCAGTGGTGCGCCTTGACCGATGGGCACATCAAGTACATCTACGGCGCGGTTGACGGCAGCGAGCAGTTGTTCGACCTTGATGCCGACCCCGGCGAGACCAGCGACCTGGCCGGCGAGGCAAAGCACGCCGGGAAGCTGGCCGAATGGCGTGGCCGGCTTGTGGAGCACCTCAAAGAGCGCGGCCCGGAGTGGGTGTCCGACGGCAAGCTGATGCTTCGGCCCAAGCCGATGCTCTATGGGCCGAACTACCCGAAGGGCTAGATAACCATTGCCTGGCCGGGCTGGAGGAGCACGCCTTGGCAGTCGGCGGCCTGGACGAACTGGCGTGCGTCGGACTCCGAGCCGACGATGTCGCCCCAGTGGTAGGGCACGGCCGCCCGGCAGCCTATGGCTTTGCAGGCTTGGGCGGCCTCGGAGGCATTCAGCGTGTAAGTTCCGCCGACGGGCAGCAGGGCGACGTCCACTTCCTGGAGTTCGCTCATCTCGGGGATGAAATCCGTGTCGCCCGCGTAGTAGATCCGTTTGGCGTCGATGGTCAGCACGACGCCGATCCACTGGTTGGACCGTGGGTGGAACGTCTTGCCGACGTTGTAGGCCGCGACGGCCTCGACGGTCACGTCCTTGATGGTCACGCTGTCGCCGGGCGTGACGGCGTTGGCGGCCCGGAGCCGGGCCACGACGTCGCCGGGGGCCACGATGGCGGTGTCGGCCTTGGAGACCTTCTTGATGTCCTCGGGCGAGAAGTGGTCGTGGTGGCTGTGGGAGATCACGACGATGTCGGCGTCGTGCGGCGATGTTTTCAGTTTCCACGGGTCGATGTACGCCACGGCCTCCGCGCCGGCGATGCGGAAGCTGGCGTGGCCCAACCATTGGATCTCGACGGGCACGGCAGACTCCTTTCGTCAGTGCGCACCCTTGAACCGGTTGCCTACCCAGGCTCCTGACGGAGCCTGCCCTGCTCGCTGAAGCGAGCAGGCCTGAAAGATGTCTCAGCGCTGTACCGTGTTGTTTTTCCCGGTTCCGCCTTTTCTTCCCACCAGGTTCCATGTTCCGGGTTCCCGGTTCCGCCTTTGCCTTGTCCTACGACGCCGGCTGGCCCCGGCGGCAGCGCGTGTGCTTCCAGTCGGCGACGGCCTGCCGGACGGCGTCCTCGGCCAGGCGCGAACTGTGCCGCTTGTCCGGCGGCAGCGACAGCCGCTCGGTGATGTAATCGCCGGTGAAGCTCTCGGCCTCTTCGATGCTTCGACCGCGCAGCCACTCGGTCGTAACGGACCCGGCCGCGATGGCGGCGGAGCAGCCGAACGTCTTGAACATCGCCCGCGAGATTCGCCCCCGCGGGTTCACCTCGATCTGGAGCCGCATCACGTCGCCGCATTCGGAAACCGTCGCCGTGCCCGTTCCCACGCGCCGGCTGCGGCGGTCCAGCGACCCGACGTTCCGCGGGCGGGCGAAGTGCTCCATGAATTCCGGGCTATGGCTTGGTTCCATGTATCATTCCAGGCGCTTGGGGTCGATTCCCTCGCGGGCAAGCTCGTAGAGCGGGCTGATGGCCCGCAGCTCCCGCACGGCGTTGACGGCCGTCTCTATGGCGAAGTCGACATCCTCCTCGGTCGTAGGCCGGCCCAGGCTGAAACGAATGGCCGCGTTTGCAAGAGCGTCCGACACGCCCATTGCCTTCAGGACGTGGCTTGGCTCGCGCGACTCGCTCCTGCAGGCCGAGCCGGACGACACGGCCAGGCCGCTCAGTTTCATCTTCAGCGCCTCGCCCTCGACGTACGCGAAGGAAAGGTTCAGCGTGTTGCAGAGCCGCCTCGTGGCGTGCCCGTTTGGGTGAACGTCGGGCAGTTGGCTGCGTATGCCCGCATCGAGCCGGTCGCGGAGGGCGCCGAGTCGCTCCGCGTCGGCGGCCATATCTTCCCTGGCGGCCTCAGCCGCGGCGCCCAGGCCGACGATTCCCGGCACGTTGAGCGTGCCGCTTCGCAGCCCTCGCTCGTGTCCGCCGCCGTGGATCTGCGCGGCCAGGCGCACGCGCGGGCTGCGGCGGCGAACGTAGAGGCACCCGCACCCCTTTGGGCCGTAAAGCTTGTGGGCCGAAAGGCTGAGAAGGTTCGCGCCCATTGCCCCGACATCCAGCGGGATTTTCCCGGCCGCCTGGGTGGCGTCGGTGTGAAACAGCACGCCGCGCTTCTTGGCTATCTGTCCGATCTCAGCCAGCGGCGCCAGAGTGCCGGTCTCGTTATTGGCGGCCATGATGGAAATCAGGACGGTCTGGTCGGTTATGGCGGCCTCGACTTGCCCGGCATCGAGCCAGCCCGTCTCATCCACCGGCAGATACGTCACCTGCCAGCCGGCCTGCTCCATAACGGCGCAGACCTCCAGCACGGCCCGGTGCTCGGTGCGGCAGGTAATCAGGTGCCGGCCTCGGTCGCGGTACATCTCGCAGGCGCCCTTGATTGCCAGGTTGTTGCTCTCGGTGGCGCCGGAGGTCCAGATTATCTCCTGGGGCGTGGCGCCGATAAGATCAGCCACCTGTTGGCGCGCCACCTCGACGGCGGCCTCCGCCTTCCAGCCAAAGGCGTGGCCGTGGCTTGTGGGGTTGCCGAAGTCCTCGCGGAAAAAAGGCAGCATCGCCTCCAGCACCCGCTCATCGACCGGGGTTGTGGCGTTGTAGTCCATGTAGATCGGCAGCTTAGGCGTCATCCTCGTTTTCCTTCGACTCGTCGTCCGCCCCGATACCCTCGGCGGCCGGACGCGAGATGTCGCTTCGGCTGCTCATAATGTCCGCAAGAGCCACATTCTGCAAGAAGTCTCTGAGCTTGCGGTGTACGCGATGCACGGGATCGCCGTGCGGGCAGGTCTCGGCGTCCGGGCACGGCTGGCCCGGCGGTCTCGGCGCCAGGCCGTAATCCCCGCGTTTGCAGCGAGCATCTTCAACAGGGCCTTCAATCTCATCCAGCAGCGGGCCCAGAATTATATCTTCCGGGCGGCGAGCAAGAGTATAGCCTCCCGCGGCCCCACGGATGGACTTGACGTACCCGGCCGCGCACAGGCGTTTCATCACGTTCATCACCAACGAGACCGGCAAATGGTTCTCGCGGGCGATTTCGCGCGCGCTGACCCTTTGCCCGCCGCGGCAGGCAAGATACGCCATCGCGATCAGGCCGTATGAGGCTTTTCTTGTCAGAGACAGCATCACCGGTCCTTAGCGGCCCCTCCATATCCGCTATAGCGCCTTGGAGAGGGCGAAATCAAGCGGGGGGGCAAAGAAAAGAAGGTTCGCAAAGAAAATCGAATCCCAAAGCGGCATCGCCCCTGTTTGTGGGCATCGGGGTTGAACCAACAGGTCCCATGAGACCTATAGGACGCATGATGTTTATCCCTGGGCATCGGGGTTGAACAATCCCCCCGTCGGGGGTGCTATCAGGTGGGCGTCGTGGAAGAACTTCACGGCCTCTTCCACGGAGGGGAAGATTCGGGTGGCGGTTTCGCTGACGAAGGGGGAAGGCTCGACCCGCGGGCGCCAGATGATGAAGACCTCGCGGGTGGCCTCGTGGGCGTGCTGGAGTTCGCGCTCGACGCCGCTGGACAGCCCCGGCCGGCCGCCGTCGAGTTCGGGTATCAGCGAGATTATCATGTCGGCCTGGTCGATGAGCTTGAAGTCCCGGGCGTAGATCTGCCCGTCGATGTCGGGGATTATGCCGACGACCTCTGCGGCCTCCATCTCGACCTCCTGGCCTGGCGGCCCGGCCTGGATTGTCCGCTGCCCGGCCTCGACGGCTTGCAGGGCCAGTGCGCAGAGGTTCTTTTCCTCGACGTCGGCCGGGTCGAAGCACAAAAAGTGCCGCTTCATCGTCCGGCGGAAGCTTTCGATCTCCGCCAGGATGCTCGATGAGCCGTTGACGTGCGACATCGGGAAGCTCAGGTATGCCTTTGGCGGCTGGGGGCGGTCCAGCAGCCTCGCCAGGGCCTCCGCCGGCGAGCCTTCCGGCGCCAACCCATCCGCCCCCCGCGCCAGGATGTAGAACTGCCCATGCCCGCCGAGAATCTGGCTGAGCAGCTCGGTGGCCAGGATCTCCTCCTCGCGCCAGACCATGACGTCCTTGAGCGTGTGGTCGGTGTAGCCGTCGCGCGCCAGGCGGTAGTGGATGCGGTCGATGCTGTCAACGAGCGTGACGTACAGGTCCGCGCCGAGCGCCTTCATCTGGTCGTAGTCGAAGGCGTAGAAAAGCCCGTGCCGCCAGCGGAAGGTCGCGTGGGTGTTGACGATGACGTTGCCGGACTGCCGGCACGCCGCCAGCACGTCCTTGAAGACGCTGCGGCGAATGCTCCGGAGGCGCGACAGGGGCAGGTCCAGAATCCTCCCGGCCGTAGCGTCCGGGGTCTCGGCGTACATCATGTCGCCGACGTTGCACAACGCCACGTCGCTGCCGCGGTCGGCGGCTATGCCCGCGGCCTGCTGAAGGAAGCTCTTCTTGTCCAGCCCGACTTGTCCGGTAACCACTATGAGCATGGCGACACTGTAGCGTTGGGCGCCGGATGAATCAACGCCGACACGCCGCTGGAGCCTTCCTATGCCATCAGCCCGCGGTCTCCGGCGGCACCAGTGGCGCCAGCAGCGCGATCAATTCCGGAATGCGGATCGTGGCTACCGCGAATAGCTTCTCGTGACGGATTTCGCCGTATTCATGCGCAATGAAATGCCGTTGAGAGATGATGCCCCGCCACGGAATTGCCGGGTGGGCCGTCCTGAAATCCTCTGAAACCGCGCGAGCCGCTTCGCCGATTATCTCAAGCTTGCGTTCGACGGCCGCCTGAAGCATATCGTTTCCGGAATACTCCGGCAGCGTAGTGCCGGCGGTGAAGTCGGCGATCTGCCGCGCGGCCTGCAGCATGTCCCACAGCAGCGCAACGTCCTGTCGATCACGCGGCATAAATAACCTCCCGCGTGCTCAATATCCTGCGCTGGCGGAAGGGATTGCGCAGACCCTCCTTTTCAACCAGGTCCACCGCCCGCCCGAACATCGCCATCAGTTCGTCGCGCATCGTCACAAGGTCGAACAAATCCCACGTCGCGGCCGGGTCGAAACTCACAAGCACGTCCACGTCACTATCAGGGCCGAAGTCGTCCCGAAGAACGGAGCCAAACAGTGAGAACTCCGTGACTTTCCACTTGCGGCAGAATTCCGCGATTCGGCCCCTTGGGATATCAACGCGCGAATGTGTCATAAAGCATCATCCTGCATTGATTCGAGCTTGCCTGGGCCGTTCCTGTTCTTCCTACTTGGCCGGTCCCGCCTTCTCCGCCAACGCCTTGTCGAGGGTGCCTTCGAGGTCCCCGCGGGCATTGTCGGAGGCGACTTTCCCATCCTTGCCGATCACCCATATGCTGGGGATTCCGCTGACGCCGTATTGCCGGGCCGTCGGGTCCTGCCAGTACTTGCCGCTGTAGGAATGAAGCCAGGGCATCTCGTTCTTCGTTACGAAGTCGATGAGGTGCTGCTTCTTGTCAGGCTGGTCGAGGCTTATGCCAACGAACTCGACGCCCTTGCCCTTGTAGGCGGCGTAGACCTTCTTCATGTGCGGGATTTCCCTGACGCACGGCCCGCACCACGTGGCCCAGAAGTCGATCACCACGACCTTGCCCGGCAGGTCATCGGGCATCTTGAGCTTCTTGCCGTCGGTGAGCGTGAGGTCGGCCTGGAACGGCTTGCCCACGAACTTCGGACCGCGCCCTATTTGCTTGAGGTACATGCCGATCTGCGGGTCCTGGGAGTACTGCTTTTCCAACTTGTCCAGCAGTTCGGTCTCAAGGGCCTTGAGCTTGGCCTTCTCGGCGAGCTGGGAGGCCCGGACCAGCGACAATGCCGCCGCGTCGGTCTTGGCGTAGCGGTCGATGAAGGCCTGAATCTGCTGTTGGGCGTCCTTGGCGGCCTCGCCGCCGGTTGGCGCGACCTTATCGAGCGTCACGAAGTAGTCCGGCGTAACCTTCACCTCGGCCGGGGCGATGGAGGCGAGGATTCGCCTGGAGATATCCTGTCGCTGAGCATTGGCGTCGGCGGCGGGCCGGTATCTGACGATGAAGTCGGCCGCGACCAGCATCCGCCGCTGAACCTCGTAAAGGTTCGGCGCCTTGGGGTACTTGGCCTCGATATCCTGGCCGAACTTTATCACCTCCAGCATCTGCGCGGCCTGCATGGCGAGAGCCTCTTCGCGGCTGGTTGGCTGCTGCTTTGACCGGAACATCTTTTCCATCTCGCCTATGGCGCTCGGCGGGACGTTCGCATCAGTCGGCGCCGTGGCGGGCTTGGTATCAGGCTGGGCCGTGGCCGGCAGCGGCCAGGACGCAAGCAGAAGGCCCGCCAACAGCCCGGCCGACAGTATTCGCGTAAGAGACATTTCATCGACTCCTGATAGAGTTAATAGAACCAGACCGTCCATGCTTCACGTTATTCCATGAACGCAAGGCGATATTATAGATTGCGGCTCGGCGGGGGCAAATGAAATGTGCGGCCTGAGGCGATATTGCCATGCATCTATTTCAGGCCCGAGGGCCGATGGCGTTTAGCCGACGGAACCACTTGCCGGGCCGGCGGGCGCATTTGCAGAGCATGTAGCGCGTATCGTATTGTCTACGTAGGAGACACTATGTGTCGAGTGTGAAAATATCTGAAAGACTAAGCTATGGGTCCGTGTCATAGAGAATTTCCGGGGGTGCCTCCGGGGCGTGCTGCCCGGACCGAAAAGGCTTTTACCTTCGTGGAGGTTCTCCTGGCCACCGTAATCGTGGGCGTGGCCGTGCCGGCTATTCTTCTTTTGGTTGGCTCGACCACCATGCAGAGCAAGGGCAGCCAGGAATACACCGGCGCGATGATGCTGGCCAACCACACACGCGAGATGATGTCCGGGCTGTCGTTCGACGAAGTGTATGCATTCAACGGCCAGTCATTCAGCCCTCCCCACGACGCCAACAATCAGACCATACTTGGCATGGATACGTGGCGGCAGAGAATCGAAGTGCAACTGGTCGGGGACAGCCAGGGCCAGCATCTGGGCGCCGTCGACTACCCATCGCCCATAGCCGCCCGCGTCACCGTTACCATATCCAAGTGGAGATCAGTGAACGCCCAGTGGGTGCAGGTGTTCGCCATATCCTGGCTGAAAACCATGTATTGAGCCCGCCGGCAGCGCCGGTGGAAGTAGAGGCATACCATGTATAAACATCACAGACATTCGATGCCGCGCCGAGGGGCCGTGCTCCTTACTGCACTGGTCTTTGTCATATTGATAGGGGCGATGGCCTCTGTCATCTACTCGTACTCCATGGGCAACATGGTCCTTGGCGAGGCCGAGGCGGACTCCGCTCGAGCCCTGGTGGCGGCGGAGAGCGGCATGTCTTACCTGCTGCTCCAGATTCGAATGGCGCCCATGCCGGTCATCTTGGAGGGGTCCATCCACGACATGAGCCAGCCCAGCGTGTTGTGGACCGGCACGAATATTGAGGGTCTGGGTTCATCCAACAATGGCATCGCGGTTCAGCTTGCCAACGTGATAAACCAGTGCGGGTCGTTCGTCAACAGCCAGTCGGTGGTCGCCGTTCCGGCGAACCTGGCCGACCTGGTCACCCCGGCGATCGCGGTGGACCCCACGATCGGCAAAGGCCCTAACTTCGTTTTGACTGTGGAATGGGATTCGGGCAATCCCCAGCAGGCCTCCGCGACTAGCGCCTGGAAGATTCTGCTGCATCTGACCAGCGTGGGCACCAGCGGCAAGGTGTCGCGGGAGGTCACGATGGACGTTTCGCTCCAAAAGACGCTCCGGTACGCGGTATACAGCAACATCGCCATCCAGTTGGGCAAGAACACAGTGGTCACAGGCGATGTTGTCAGCAAGCTGACCGACTTCACAAAGGGTCCGCCAGTCTGGTCGCTCTCGGACTTCACCCGGCTCACGGGTCAGAGCGCATTGGACGACAAGCTGGACCAGTTCCGCGATTTCCTGACCAATCACGACCCCTCGTACTCCAACCGCATGAGCGTGTGGAACAACCCCGTGCTCAAGGCCCAGGCCGAAGCCCAGGGCTTCTATGACGCCAGCGGCGACGGATACCTGGATGATTACGACGTGTTCCTCAGCCACTTGGACCCCGGCAAGACCGCCCGGATCACCCAGTCGCAGTTCACAGCCCCCGACGGCAAGCCGATGGATGCGCAATTGTTCGTGCTGCTGGACACCCTGAACACGCCGTACCTGCCCGACGCACAGGCCAGGCCGGGTTTGACCTACAACCCAACGCCGGACCAGAACTCTTCGCTGAACCAATGGCTGGGTCTTGTCGACAACTCCTGGGGGTACGACGGAGATGGGCAATTGGATTTCAACGACGGCTACGCCAAGATCAATGGGAATGTCAAGGTCGGTGTGAGCGCCAATGCCTGGGAAACCTGGGCCAAGGACACATCCTCTTCCGGCGGGGACGAATACGGGCTTGGCTACCGCGAGCAGTTGCAGGGGCCTATCATCTCCCCTGACCCCACCGAGCCCCCAATCCAGTTCAACTACAAAGGTGCCGATGCGCAAGACCTGACTCCGCAATCGTTCGATACCAGCAGCTACCTGACGAAGGCCGGCACCGGCGGTACGATCAGCGGCCGCATCGTCCAAGGCACCACGGTCACCGACAAGATCGTCGCCTATGCAAACGCCACCGAAACAACCACGGTGACTGAGGGATCGCCCAAGGGGACGGCCACCCCGCAGTCCACGTACAAGCGTCCGGTGTTCAAGAACGTGAAGTTTGTCAACTGCAAGATCGCCAAGGGCACCAACGCCCTGTTCCAGAACTGCACGTTCGAGGGCGTCACATACGTCGATCTGGAGACCCGCGTCACCACCACCGGCAATCACAATACCACCGACCCCAGCACCGACGACCCCAGCAAGGGCATGGCCTGGGCGAAGAAGATGAAGTCAGGCACGTTCTCCAGCACCACGGCGCTTACCGCCACTAACTCCTATGGCTTCAGCGACGGCAACAATCTGCGGTTCGACGGCTGCAAGATCAACGGCCCGATGGCGTCGGCCGTGCCATCAGCCTACACGCACCTTGCCAACAACTGGGAGTTCAATGGAACCACCGTGTTCAACAACACGTCCGACCCTACCGCCACAATCCTGGCCCCCAACACCAACGTGGACTGCGGCTCGTTCGATGCTCCGCCCACCGGTCCGCTGCCCACCTCGTCGCTGACGGGCGTGGTCGTGGCGGGCAACGTCAACATGCGCGGCGGAGCCTGGAACGTGGATGGGTCGATCATCACCCTCGGCAAAAACGCATCTGGCGGGCCCAGGAACACGACCCTTGGGTACTTCGGCGACACTGACGCGGCCGTGGACCCCGACGCGATCCCCACGGGCGGATTTGGCCGGATCGCGCTGCGCTACAACCCCACGCGTGCCATGCCCAGCGGGATCCGCGTCCCGCTGACCGTGATCCGGATGCCCGAGACCTACCAGATACACTAAAGCCTTCGCCCGCGCGAGGATTGCCCCATGCGACAATCGGACCCAATGACCAGAAAGCCCAGTCTACCGGACAACGCCTTGGCGCATCGGCGGTCCGGCGTCACGCGCCCCGTGGCCAACCGACTCGGTATGACGCTGGTCGAAACCCTGCTCGCCCTGACCATCGGCGCGTTGCTGTTATGCGCGTGCGCCTCAGCATTCCGGGCCGGACTCAACGGCTACAGCGAGAACGTCGCCCGCGGGCAGATGCTGAACATGGGGCGGGACTTCCTGGCCGACATCGCGCAGGATGTCCGCATGTCGGATGCGCATAGTCCCTACGACACTCATTCCTCCATCCAGGCCAGCGAGAACAGCGAGTTCTGTAGCGGCACCATTCCCGGATACCCCACGCCGGGCCCCGGAGGCAGCGGCACGATCGGGATCGTGATGATCAAGACGCACCCCGACAGCCGAGACCCATCCGCCGCCCCCAACAATCCGGTGACCCTGACTTACTGGTTTGACGCGACCAATCACCAAATCCTCCGTCGCCGACAATACGGCAGCGCCTCACCGCTCCCCCCAACGGTCATCTGCAAGGGCGTGCAGGACGCCCGGATGTACATGCAGTCCGTTTATGTGCCCTACGACCCCCAGACGTGCGCGGCCGCGGGATGGGCGCTGCGACGAGTAACCTTCAAGCTCTCGCTCATCAACCAGGATTCCAATGGCCAGCCCGTGTTCCCCGGTAACCCCAAGGCCACGATGGATATGACCAATGCCGCCGCTCCCCGTCGGACATTCCTGGTCAACTGACCCTCGCGGGCCGATAGGTTCCACGTGGTTGATTGTTCCACGCGGCTTACTGTTCCACGCGGTTTACTGTCAAGCGGTTTACTTGCCAAGTAGTAATGCCTCAGTTACAGGGGGTATCGACCAGCTTGGTTCTGCGGCGACCAATCCAAAGCGGCGTCTGCGCCGCCGC
>CAYOBS010000026.1:0-18982 GCA_964402305.1 uncultured Planctomycetaceae bacterium
GCCTTAATCTGGGGCGAAATTGAAAAATTCACAGGCTCATTGCGGATTGCGGATTACGGATTACGGATTTTCGTTATCGGGACCTTCGGCTCAAGACCATAGCAATGAATGACTTCGGGCGGTAGCCCCCGAAAAGTTTGCAGAAAATACAAGCAATCGAACGTTAGCAGTGCAGAGGGGAAAAACAAAAGAATAAAAAGAGGGGACATGCTTCCCAGGGCGGAAGCATGGCACCGCGCGCGGAGAGATTTGCTTCACAGTGGGAATGCAGACAGAGGAGCATAATAACTCATATATGCTTTGATCCATGTAATCCTTTAACCTGCCTGCCGGCAGGCAGGTCCATCAGTCCCCCTCTATCGCTTCTTCTCTTTCTTTTTCTTCTTCGCTTTCCTCCGCGTTCTCTGCGACCTCCCGCAGGGACCGTGGTCTGCGTGAACCTGCTGTTTCTTCTTCTTTTTCTTCTTTTCCCCCGGATTTGCTAAGGAAAACGAAGGTGATAAACCGATGTGCGAGTACGGGCCGCTTTGGGTCCATCGCATGGATTGCGATAGTTGACAAATCGGTCGTGGGCATAAAGCCCTGAAAGCCGGAAGCGGATTCAAAAAAATATTTTGCCTTCCAGGCCCCCAACCTGTAGGGCGTTTTCGGCCCGAAAACACCAAGGATTGGGCATATCGGCCGGCGAGAGGGCGTGGCTTAAGGCCGAGTTCGCGTTTTTTTTAGTTTTTTTTGTTGCCGTCATCCCTGTTTGTGCTTAGATTTCCCTGTGGCTCCCTACAAGTGGTAAAGAGGACCGAGAAATGGCCGCATTTTTTGGGGAATTCGAGCAGATGATCGATGCGAAGCATCGGTTGGCGATTCCCGCGGCGCTGCGGGACCAGATAGTGCCGGAAGAAGACGGCACGGATTTCATCCTGCTGCTGGGGCCTGACCGCCACCTGTGGCTTTACCCGGACCTGGCGTATCGGCGGATGCTGGCGTCGATGAGGCGCGGGCCTTTGCCGGACCGCCAGTCGGGGCGGCTGGGACTGCTGTTCGCGATGGCGCGGGTCGTCAAGCCGGACAAGCAGGGGCGGATTGTCCTGCCCGAAAAGTCGATGGAGCGGGCGACGATCTCGGACAGCGTCACCCTTGCGGGGATGTACGAGCACGTCGAGATCTGGCCGACGGATGAGTGGAACAAGCGGGTCGAGAACGAACTGGCCAATTACGGCGAGATGCTTTACGAGGCCGCGGATCGCATGCAGGGCGAGATGGGCCTCGTCGGTCCGGCAGGTCCGGCAAAAGGGCCGTAGGGTTACGGAAGTCTTTTAACAAAACAATAAAAAACCGTGTAGCCGTCGGTCCGGTCTCGGCTGGGGCCGGTCGGGCGGCTAAAGACGATACAACCCGGTGAGAATGGAGTCTTGGAACATGCTCATCTCTCAGGAAGTTCGAGGCCAGGCGTCGCCGGCGCAAGGAAGCGTCCGGGGCGGCTTGGCGGAACTGCGACGCCAGTTGGCAGAGCCATCGGCTTTGAGCGATGGAAACCGGCAGCGCCTGCTGGAACTGGCAAGACGCCTGGCGCGCGTTACGAGCCTGGGAGATGAGTATGTCCGGGTTGGTTTTTCCGACAGCGCGACCGATGCGCTGGCTAAGCCCGGGGCGATAGCCTGACGGGCGGGAGCCGCCATGAGGCCGCAAGGTCCTGGGCATGTTTCGGTCCTGCTCTTGGCCGTGGTTGAGCTTCTGGCGCCGGCTGGGCGGCGGCTCCTGGTGGATTGTACGGTTGGGCTTGGCGGGCATGCCGAGGCACTTCTCGACGCGGCGGGCACGGACGCCCGCCTGATCGGCATAGACCTGGACGAAGGCAATCTCGCTCGGGCCAAGATCAACCTCGAGCGGTTCGGCGAGCGGGTGAGGCTGTTCCAGGCCAACTTCGCCGACGTGGCCGAGGTGCTTGACGAGGCCGGGCAGGGTCCAGCCGATTTGCTGCTGGCCGACCTGGGCGTGTCATCGACGCAACTGGACGACCCCGGCCGTGGTTTGAGTTTTCAGGCGGACGGCCCCCTGGACATGCGTATGAATGCCGGCGGCGGCCGGACGGCGGCGGACCTGGTGAACCGCCTGCCGGAGGCCGAGCTTGCGGATATGATCTTCGCCTACGGCGAGGAGCGGCACAGCCGGCGGATAGCGCGTGCGATAGTCGCGGCCCGCCGGGACAAGAGGATCGAGCGTACGGCGGAGTTGGCGCGGATCGTGACGGGCGCGATACCCGGCGCCGCCGCGTCGGTGCGGCGCGGGATACACCCCGCGACGCGGACGTTCCAGGCCCTGCGGATCGCCGTGAACGATGAGCTTGGCAGTCTCGACAGGCTTCTTGCGAGCCTGCCGGATGTGCTGGCGCCGCGGGCCAGGGCCGGCATCATCAGCTTCCATTCGCTCGAGGACCGGCGAGTAAAACAAAGTTTCGCCAACCTGGCCGCCACGGGCAGGGCCAGGGCATTGACAAAGAAGCCCGAATGTGCCACGGTTGCGGAAGTTGCTGTGAATCCGCGGAGTCGTTCGGCGAAGTTCCGAGTGATCGAATGGGTCAGGTAAGGACGCCTGCCAGGCGGAGGTCATGGAAATGACAAAAGAGAAACCGATCGGACTGATTGTCGGGCTGCTGTTGATCGTAGGATTCGGCCTGATCCTCAGCATGCTGATGGGCGCGGAGGACAAGCGTCCGCCGGCCTCGAAGGCAACGGAGGAGAACCCCGATGCTTACGCCAGCGCCTATGCCATCGATGATTCCGCGCGCTGGACGCCCGTGCCGAGCGGCGCGGACCTCTCCCGGCGCGCCGGGATTGCCGGCGGCGGGACGCTTGGGGACAACTCCGGCGTCGAAAGCCGTGTGGTCCCGCAAAGTGCTGATGAGCGTGACGGAGTGATCGAGTCCGAGCTGCGGCCCGGTGCGTCTGTCCTGGCCGCGGGGATGGTGCCGGGTGGCGGCGCCGTCGCGCCCTCCCGGCCCGCCGATATGATCGCCGACCCCGGCACGGGTTACGGGAGCGGGGGCTTCGTCGGCCCCGGCGGCCTCAGCCTGGCGCCACCTGTTGGCCCGGCCGGCGGCGTCGCGCCGGATGCGGCCAGGGGCCAAGCGTACATCGTCCAGGCCGGCGACACGCTGAGGCGGATCGCCCGCAAGATTTACGGCCAGGCCAATGAGCGGGAGTACAAGCGGATATTCGACGCCAACCGCGGCGTGCTGCGGAGTGAATCGAGCCTGTCCATAGGGCAGGAGTTGATAATCCCGCCTTTGCCTGCGCCGGCGTCCGCGTCGGGCCGCCTGGCCGCGGGCGCTGCCGGCGCGTCGGGCCGGGCAGGGCAGGGCAGGTATGCGACGGCGACATTGGACGATCTGTCCGGCACGCTGGCGCGTATGGGCGGCGGGGCGGCGCCGGCGGCGGGGCGGTCGTACGTCGTCCAGCGCGGCGACAATCTTAGAATCATCGCGCGTCGGCTGATGCATGACGACAGTTCCGCGGCCGTAAGGAAGCTTTACGAGGCGAACCGCGGTGTTCTGGACTCGCCCGACCGTTTGAAGATAGGCGTTGAGTTGAAGCTGCCGTAGCCATTGCGGATTGCGGATTGCGGATTGCGGATTTGGGATTTGAGATTTGAGATTTGGGATTTGAGATTTGGGATTTGAGATTTGGGATTGACCAGAGAGGCGCAGAAAACGGCATAATGCTCCATGTGCAACGGAAAAGCCAATCGTGGCATTTAGCATTTAGCATTTAGCATTCGGCATTTGGCATTCGGCATTTGGCATTCGGCATTCGGCATTCGGCATTTGGCATTCGGCTGGTAGGAAGAAGGTGAGCAGATGAGGATTTCGCTGGTCATAGCGGCGCTTGCGGCCATCGCGGTCGGCATGGTTCACATCCGCCGCAGCGAGACCCGGACCAGCTACCAGATCCAGCAGCTTCAGGTGGACCAGATATACCTTCGTCGCAAGCTTTACGATCAGCAGGTTGACCTTGGGCGGCTTATCGCGCCGCGGCAGGTTCGCGAGCGGATGGGCAAGCTCGACGTCCGGTTGACCAGTCGGGTGATTGCCCCGCCGGCGGTGGCCCACCGCCTGTCGGCCGAGACGCCCGACGGCAGACATCAGTGATTCCTCCGGACGACCGCTCGTGTTCTCCCTTGCGAGCGGGCGCCCTTCTCCGTACCTGTTTGAAGGCGATTTGGCGATGACGGAAGCACCCAAGGGAACATGGCGATACAACGTGCTGTTCGGCGTGCTGGTGCTCGCCGCGGGCGGGCTGTGCATCCGCATGACGCTGCTCATCCGCACGGGCGAGCAGGGCGCCATCGCCCGCGCCCAGCACCAGCAGCGGATGGTGGTCCCGCTGCCGGGCAGGCCCGGAATGATCTTCGCCCAGACGCGAGGAAGCTACGTCCCGCTGGCGGCAAGCCATCAGGAGCCCAGTTGCTACCTCGACCCGTTCATACTCCGCGACCAGGAGATCGCCGACGTGAGCATCGCCCTGGGCGGCGCGCTGGGCCTCGACCCGGTCAGCCTCCAGGATCAGATCATCCGCAGGCGGACCGAGCGGTTCATGTGGGTGCAGCGGTGTATGGGGCCCGCCGAGGCTGAAAAGGTCAAGAAGGTCATCAAGAAGCTCGATAACTCCGCCATCGGCATCACCCACGAGTGGCAGCGGGAGTACCCCAACCGCACGCTTGCCGGGCCGGTGGTCGGCTTTCGGCTGCGCGACGGCCAGGGCGGCGGGGGGCTGGAACTGGCGCTGGACAATCGCCTGTCCGCCGTGGACGGCAAGCGCGTCATGCTCGCCGACGCCGGGCGCAGGCCGATCTGGCCGCTGACGGCCGAGAGCAGCACGCCCACCGACGGCAGCAACGTCTTCCTGACCCTCGACACGCTCATCCAGGAGTCGCTGGACGCCGCGGTAAACGAGGCGGGCGAGAAATACGGCGCCAAGTGGGTCACCGGCGTGGTTATGGACCCGCGGACGGGCGACGTGCTGGCCATGTCCTCCACGCCGGGGTTCGACCCGTCGAAGTTCTCGACGACCTCCGCCGACAACAGCACCAACCGGGCGGTCAGCATGCCTTACGAACCCGGCAGCGCGCTGAAGCCGGTTTTCGCCGCCGCCGCCGTGGACGCCGGGGTGGTGAACTTCCGGACGGTTTTGTTCTGCGAGAACGGCATTTATCACGCAATCAAGGGCGGGCAAATCAGCGACCACGGCAGCCGATACGGCGATCTGACGGTCGAGGACATCGTGGTCCACTCCAGCAACATCGGCATGGCGAAGGTTGGCGAGAAGCTGGGCAATAAGAAGCAATTCGAGATCGCCAAGCTCTTCGGGTTCGACGCCACGACGGGCATCGAGCTTCCCGGCGAGAGCGCGGGCATTCTGCGCCCGCTGAACCGCTGGGACGGCTACAGCCTGCGGCGCGTGCCGTTCGGGCAGGAGATTTCCGTCACGGCGCTTCAGTTGGCAAACGCGTTCTGCGCCCTGTCCAACGGCGGAGTGCTGATGAAGCCGCGCCTTGTCAGCCACATCGTCCGCCCTGACGGCGAGGTGATCTGGCGCAGCGAGCCGCAGGCGATCCGCCGGGTTCTCAAGCCCTCGACGGCCACGCAGATTCTGGCGGTGCTGGAGCAGGTGGTCGAGCGCGGCACGGGCAAGCAGTGCAAGCTGAGCAAGTGGACGTGCGGCGGCAAGACCGGCACGGCCCAGATCGCCTGGCATGGCCGCTATCCCGACGGGGCGTTCACCGGCTCGTTCATCGGCATTGCACCGGTGAGCAACCCGCGCCTGGTGTGCCTGATAAGCGTGTACTGGCCTGACAGGAGCAAGGGCCACTTTGGCGCAACCGTGGCGGCCCCGTACGTCAAGAAGGTGCTGGAGTTCTCGCTGACGCACCTTGACGTGGCGCCGGACAAGGAACCGACCATCGGCCCGCGCACGACGAGGATCGCCTCGGCGGCGCCTGAAAGGCGCGATTAGTGATGTGATAAGAAAACTTACTGTTAGAAGGCGAAAATCCGAATCCCTAATTTCTAAATCCTGAACAAATCCAAAATTCAAATTCGAAAATCCAAAACGGCGACATCGGGACGATTTCTGTGCTTTCGTCCCGCTTTCCTTGGCAGCGTGTTTTGAATTTAGAGCTTCGAAATTGTTTAGGATTTCGATATTAGGATTTCGGATTTCACTCCCGGCAGAGTGTGCGAAGCTGAAAGATCAAAATACGCGGCGGCGGGGACACGTGGTTTTCCCTTCTGCCGCGGCAACGAGTTCCCAGCGTTGGCCCGGGCTCTCGCCGCACTTGTGGTGCGGCGATCCCGGCCGGCGATTATAACCCCGCCGCGACGGCGGTGAGACTCCCCGCCCGCCAGTACGCGGGCTGGTAAAACATGGCCATGCGTTTCTCGAACCTGTTGGCTGAGGCGCGCCTGGATGACGTAAAGTCCCAGGGCGACGCCGAGGTGATTGACGTCGTGGCCGATTCTCGCCGCTGTCGGGCGGGTTCATGCTTCGTGGCCGTGCGGGGCAACGCAGCCGACGGCCATGGGTTTATCAAGGCCGCGGTTGCAGCCGGGGCGGCCGCGGTCGTCTGCCAGGACGCATCGAACGTCCCGCCGGGCGTCGCGACGGCGGTTGTCCCCGACACCCGCCTGGCCGCGGCAAGGCTTGCACAGGCCATCCACGGCTGGCCCGCGCGAAAGCTCATCTGCGTGGCCGTTACCGGCACCAACGGCAAGAGCACGGTCGCACACCTGGTCCGCGAGATACTCCGCGAGGCGCACTTCAGCCCAGCCCTGCTCGGGACTATCACCTACGAGACCGGCAAGCGCACCCTGGCGGCGTCCAACACCACGCCGGACCCGGTGATCCTGGCCGAGTTGATGGCCGAGATGGTCGCCGACGGCAGGACGCACCTGGTAATGGAGGCCTCCAGCCACGCCCTCGACCAGCACCGCACCGACGGGCTGGGCTTCCGGGTGGCGATCTTCACGAACCTCACGGGCGACCACCTGGACTATCACGGCACGATGGAAGCCTACGGCCTGGCCAAGCGGAAGCTTTTCGCCGGCCTGACGCGGGGCGCGACGGCGGTGATCAATCGGGACGACCCGGCCGGGGAGATCATGGCGTCGGCTTCGGCGGGGCAGGTCTGCTGGTACGGCCTGAGCCCGGCGGCGGACCTGTGGGCGACCATCGACCGCATCGACTCCGGCGGGACGCGGTTCACGATCGTCAGTGGCGAGCGGCGTCTGGCGGTGCGCACGGGGCTGATAGGGCGGCACAACGTGTACAACTGCCTGGCCGCGGCCGGGGCATGCTGGCGGGGGCTTGGCCTGGAGTTGGAGACGGTCGTCCGCACGCTTGAAACCGTCCGCAACATTCCCGGGCGGCTCCAGCGGGTCGAGGGCGACGCGCCGTTTAGCGTCTTCGTTGACTACGCCCACACCGACGACGCCCTGGAGAATGTGCTGACCGCGCTTCGGCCGGTGACGGCCGGGAGGCTGATCGTGGTCTTCGGCTGCGGCGGCGACCGCGACCGGACCAAGCGTCCGCGGATGGCGCGCGTGGCGGAGAGGCACGCCGACCAGGTCATCATCACGTCGGACAACCCGCGGTCGGAAGACCCCGGCGCGATCATCGACGAGATCCGCGCGGGCCTTACGGAGGCTGGGGCGGCTAAGGCCGTCGTCGAGGCCGACCGCGCCGCGGCAATCGCGCGGGCCATCGAGGGCGCCCGGGCCGGCGACGTGGTGCTCATCGCGGGCAAGGGCCATGAGAATTACCAGGTCATCGGTTCGGCCAGGATACACTTCGACGATGTGGAAGTGGCCGCTGACGTGATACGCCGACGGGGCTTAGCCGTATGAGGGCCATGACGTTAGACGAAGTCCGCGAGGCCGTTCGTGGCCGCTGGGTAGCCCGAGGCCGCGCGCAGACGGTACAGGGCGTCACGACCGACACGCGATCGGCCGGCCTTAGGCCCCCGAGGGGGGCGGGGCAGTTGTTCTTCGCCCTTGCCGGCCCGCGGACCGACGGGCACGAGTACCTGGCCCAGGCGGCCCAGGCGGGATGTGTGGCAGCCATCGTCGCCGCCGACGCCAACGTGCCGTCCGAGACGCTGGCGGCCTTCGGCGCCGGCGTCATCGCCGTGGCGGACACGACGGTTGCCCTCGGCGACCTTGCGGGGCGGCACCGCAAGCTGGTGTCGGCCCCGGCCGTCATCGGCGTAACGGGCTCCAACGGCAAGACAACCGTCAAGCGGATGATCCACCACATCCTCTCCAGGCGCCTGCGGGGCACTTGCAGCCCCAAGAGCTTCAACAACAACATCGGCCTGCCGCTTACGCTGCTTGGGGTTTCCCCAGGGGACGACTACGTCATCTGCGAGATCGGCACCAACGCCCCCGGCGAGATCGCGGCCCTGTCGCGGATAGCCCGGCCTGACCTTGCGGTGATCACGTCGATCGGCGCGGCGCACCTGGAGCGGCTTGGCAGCATCGAGCGCGTGGCGGTCGAGAAGGCGTCCATTCTCGGATCGCTCACCGACGACGGCCTGGGCGTGATCTGGGCGGACAGCCCGCAGTTGGCCAGGGCGGTGCGGAACTACCGGTGCAGGCTGATTGGTTTCGGCGAATCGTCCGAGGCGGACCTTCGCCTGACGGGCTTCGAGCCGGCGGGCAGGCGCCAGCGGTTCCAGCTCAATGGCAGGCTGTGGGTTGACTTGCCCATGCCGGGGCGGCACAACGCGATGAACGCCCTGGCCGCCATAGCCGCGGCCCAGAGGTTCGGGATAGACCAGTTGGACTCTGCCGCGGCCCTGGCGGATTTCGGCGGCGAGGCCATGAGGCTGGAGTGGATCGAGGTCGGTGGCGGGGTTCTCATCAACGACGCCTACAACGCCAATCCGGCGAGCATGGCCGCGGCGGCGGATGTCCTTGCCGGATGCGGGGGCGGGCGGAAAGTCTTCATCGTCGGCGACATGAGAGAGCTTGGCGAGCAGGCCCGGGAGCTGCACCTGGAGGCCGGGCGCACCGCGGCGCGGCGCGGCGTCGATTTGGTCATTGCCGTCGGCCCGCTGGGTCGATATATCGCCGAAGGAGCATCTGAACTGGGCACGGCTACGGCCAAGTTCGAGACCGTCCAGGCGGCGGCCCAGGCCGCGGCGGGCCTGGTTCGCCCCGGCGACCGGGTGCTGGTTAAGGGATCGCGGGCAATGGGCATGGAAGGCATGATCCCCGCGATCCGCGCCGCGCTGGAGGCGCCGTGCGGCGCAGTCAAGCCCGACAGACCGAAAAGGCCCAAGCGTTGATTTACCTTTTTTATACATCGCTGATACTTCGCATGACGGGGGCTGCCATCGTCAGCTTCCTCATCGTGCTGCTGCTGGGACCCAGGATGATCCGCATGCTGGTCCGCAAGAAGATCGGCGAGCGCCCGGAGTTCGAGCACGCCGACCTCAACCAGCTCACCCGCCACAAGACCAACACGCCCACCATGGGCGGGGTGCTCATCGTCATCAGCGTGTTCGTCTCGGTGCTGCTGTTCGGCAACACGGGCAACATGTACGTCCGCATGTCGCTGTTCGGGCTGATCTGGCTGGGCTGCCTGGGCGGCATCGACGACTGGACGAAGCTTCGCGACTCGGCGAGCAAGGCAAACCCCGGCGGGCGCGAGGGCCTGAGGATGTGGCAGAAGCTCATCTTCCAGGTCGGCCTGGCCGTCATGCTGGCGATATCCACCTACAACTATGGGCGGGCAAGCATTATCGACGAGATGGGGCCTGTGAACCCCGCCCACAGCCTCTATCTGCCGTTCTCTATCAGCCCCATCCCGCTGTCCATCTTCGCCTACACCATTGTCATGGTGCTGACGATGGTCGGCTCGTCAAACGCCGTCAACCTCACCGACGGGATGGACGGCCTGGCTGCCGGATGCACGGTGATAGTCGCGGCCGTGTTCCTGATCATCTCCCAGATCGTCGGCGTGCGGGCGTGGGCGAACTTCTTCCACGTGCCGCTGGTGGTCGGCGCCGAGGAGATGACCATCGTCTGCGCCGCCGTGCTGGGCTCGTGCGTGGGATTCCTCTGGTACAACGCACACCCGGCCCAGGTGTTCATGGGCGACACCGGCTCGCTGCCGCTGGGCGGGCTGCTGGGCTACATCGCCGTGGTGACGCGACAGGAATCCCTGCTCGTCATCGCCGGGGGGGTCTTCGTGATGGAGGCCGTCAGCGTGCTGCTCCAGGTGAGCTACTTCAAGCTCACCAAGCCCAAGCCCGGCATGCAGGGCAAACGGCTCTTCCGCTGCGCGCCGCTGCACCATCACTTCCATCTCGGCGGATGGGCCGAGAGCAAGGTCGTAGTGCGCTTCTGGCTGCTGGGAATTATCTTTGCAGCCCTGGCACTGGCTACGTTAAAACTGCGGTAAGAAGAAGCGGATTCAACCTGCCTGCCGGCAGGCAGGCGCAGAGAACTTGGCGCGGGCTTCGCCCGCAACCCAATTGCGGATTGCGGATTGCGGATTGCGGATTGAAGATTACCGCCGGTCGAAGCCCTCATGAAGAATTCTTCGTCGCGGGAGAAGAAATGTACGGTTAGCAGTGCAGAGAACCTGGCGCAGCCTTCGGCCGCAACCAAAGCACTAGTCGCCGCTTACGCGAAGCGCATGAATGTTTCTTGTCAAAAAAACAAGATGTTACAGGTTTGCAGTGCAGAGGAGAAAAGAGAAGATCGCCTTCTTCTCTCTGCACGCTCTCTGCGCTCTCTGCGATGAGACTCTTCGTTTAGCCAAGGAAGGCGTTTGGACATTATGGACAACTCGACCAAACTTCTTCGAATGACCTGGTGGGAAAACCCCACCGGGCTGGGGCTCCAGTTGGTGGCGATGTCGCTGCTGGCGCTGGGCGTCGTGATCGTCCACAGCGCCGTGGCCGGCGTGACCGAGCCTGGCGCGTGGTACGCCCGGCGGGACTACCGGCATACCGCGTTCGCCATCGCCGCGGCACTGGTCCTGCTGACCGCCTGGCGGGTGGACTATCGCATCCTGGCCGGCAAGGGGAAGTTCCCGGTCTTTCTGGGCGTCTGCATGCTGATTGCGATGGGCCTGGGCCTGCTGGTCTACCTGCCCGCCGTCAGCTACGACGTCGGCGGCAAGTTCCGCTGGCTCCGCCTTGGCCCGCGCGAGTACGGCATCGGCTTTCAGCCGTCGGAACTCATAGAGATGTCGATGATCGTCTTCCTGGCCGCCTGGCTGAGCCGGCGAGGCGAGAAGATCCGCAGCTTCACCCGGACGTTCGTCCCGACAATGCTCCTGACGGTTGTGTGCGTCGGCCTGGTCATTCGCGAGGACTTCGGCACTTCCATGCTGATCGGCAGCAGCGCCATGGCCGTAATGTTCCTTGCCGGCGTGCCGTTTGGTTACCTGCTGTCGCTGGCTGTGCCCGCGGCGGGGGCGTTCTACGTCTTCGTCGTGCGGGACCCGCACCGGTGGGGGCGAATCCTGGCCATGATCGACCCGTGGTCCACCACCAACGCCTCAAGCTACCAGGCCGGGCAGAGCCTCCTTACCGTCATGACCGGCGGATACTACGGGCGGGGTCTCGGCCAGGGGATGCTCAAACGCGGCTACCTGCCCGAAGGCGCGACGGACTTCATCTTCTCGGTCTTCTGCGAGGAGTGGGGGCTGATCGGCGCGATGCTGTTGATCAGCCTGCTGCTGTTGTGGATCTGGCACGCCCGCAAGGCCGCGATCAAGGCCGAAAACCCCTTCGGCCGGATGCTCGCAGGCTCGCTGGGCTTCATGATCGCCCTTCAGGCCCTGCTGCACATCGCCGTAGACCTGGTGGCCGCGCCGCCGACGGGCATCGGCTGCCCGTTCATCTCTGCCGGCGGCACGAGGCTTCTGACCATGTCCGTGGCGACGGCGATGATCCTCTCGGTAACCGCCCACCGGCGGGCCGACGACCTGCCGGACCTTGCCGCCCGCCCGGCCGAGGCCGAGGAGACACCCCGACCGGCCCGCTCACCGGCCAAACGCACGCCGCGGCCTGTCGCCGGATAGCTCCAAGGACAAACTCGTGACGGGCGAGCCTATCTTCATTTTCGCGGGAGGCGGAACCGGCGGGCACGTCTACCCGGGCCTGGCCGTGGCGGGCGAACTGGTCCGCCTCAGGCCGGATGCCAGGATCGTATTCGCCTGCTCCGACCGCCCGATCGACCGGCACATCCTCGAACCGACGCCCTACGCCATAGTCGCCCAGCCGGTCCAACCCCTGCCGGCAAGCATAGCCGCCGCGGCGAGGTTCGTCCGCTGCTACCTGGCGTCGGCCTTGCAGGCACGGCAGATGATCGCCGACCTCCATCCCTCGGCCGTGCTGGGCCTCGGCGGTTTCGCGGCTGCACCCGTCGTATGCCGGGCCGCCAAGTGCGGCGTGCGAACCGCAATGCTCAACCCCGACGCCGTACCCGGCAAGGCCAACCGAATGCTCGCCCGCCGGGCCGACGTCATATTCACCGCCTTCGCCGCCACGGCGGACAAATTCCCCGCCGCAGCCAGGGCAAGGGTCCGGCACGTGGGCTGCCCGGTCAGGCGAAGCTTCCTGGAGGCCGACAGGCATCAGGCGCTGGATCACTTCGGCCTTCGAGGCGACCGCAAGACCCTGGTGGTCAACGGCGGCAGCCTCGGCGCGGCCAGCATCAACCAGGCGGTCGTGCTGCTGGCCGGCGAGTTGGGCGAACTGGGCGGCACCTGGCAGGTGCTGATGATCACGGGCAAGGACAAGGCCGGCGCGACGCTCGATGCCCGCGGCGGCCTCCACGTCCGCACGCTGGACTACTGCGAGAGGATGGACCTGGCGTACGCGGCCGCGGACTTGTCCCTCGGCCGGGCCGGGGCAGGAACCGTCGCCGAGCTTAGCGCCACCGCCACGCCGGCGGTGCTCATGCCATATCCCTACCACGCCGACCAGCACCAGCGGCTCAACGCAGCCGAACTCTGCCAGGCCGGCGCCGCCATCATCGTCGATGACGCCAAGACGCCCCAGACCAACGCCGCTCGCCTGCGCGACACCCTGCTGCCGATCCTCCGCGACCCGGCCCGCCTGGACGCGATGCGCCAGGCCGCCAGGTCCGTCAAGGGCGCCCACGCGGCCCAGTCCGTGGCCCGCTGGCTGCTGGGGATGGGGGAGGGTTCACCACTGGTTGCAGAACTCGGAAGCTAAGAGCAGTTCCGAAAGACGTGGCAGCCTGTGGACTGCGGTGGCAGAGTCCCGGCGCGCCGGGACGCCGACACCGCTTTCGCCAGGACCGTGGCAAGATGTTGCGCACAGGCGCGATCGAAAGCGGCGTCGCCGTCCTGCTTCGCTGAAGCTACGCAGGACTCTGCCGCCGCACTCCAAAGGCTTCGCCCCTGCACTGTCCTGCCTACTTCCGCGGCGCCTCGATCTCCGCCATGTCCAGGAACCCGTGCAGGAAAGGCACTTCGCCGACTTTGCCCTCGCGGCGGTTGAGTTCGCTGCCGTCGGGGGCCAGGATCATCATGGTCGGCAGGCGGGTAAGCTTGTAGCGGCGGGCAAGGTCGCTATCGAGGCTGTTGACGACGACCTTGACGCGGGCGAATCTGCCTTGCTCTATGGCCGTCTTGTTCTGAGACTTGTCAAGGGTGTTACCAGCCATCCAGACGGCGTCGGTGTTGGGCGGGTTGCCAATGAAGAACACCAGCACTCTGCGATTCGTCTGCTTCGCGTCGGCCAGGGCAGCGCTCAGGTCCTCCGGCCAGCCTTTCAGGAGGGTATCGTTCTGCAAGTACATGTAGATCCAGATCCCGACGGCCACGGCCACGACAAGAAAGCCGATCTTGACCCAACGGTCGGACTTACCGGCCTGGGAGGACTGGCGATGCTTTGTTGACTGCGTCATCGTGGTATCCTTTCCGGCGATTAGATTCCCATGTCCTGCTTTGTCAGCAGTGTGTCGAACTCGAAGCCGGCCTTGGTCACGTTTTCGCGGGCGCCCTGGAGGCGGTCGACGGCGAAGACGATCCTGGTAATGGTCGCCCCGGCCGCGACGAGCGCCTTGGCGGCCTCGAGGGCGGCCCCGGCCGTGGTGCCGATGTCCTCGACCAGCAGGACCCGCTTGCCCGCAACGCGGGGGCCTTCGATGATCTTGCCGGTGCCGTAGTCCTTGGCGCCCTTTCGGACGATGACGAACGGCTTGGCGCACGCCATGGCCGTCGCGGCGGCCAGGCTTACCGCGCCGAGTTCGGGCCCGGCGATCAGGTCGGCGTCGCCGGCCCGCTCAGCCAGGCGCTTGCCAAGCTCGGCCAGGATCTCCGGCTGGGCCTCGAAGAGGTACTTGTCGAGGTAGTACTTGCTCCTCAGGCCGCTCCGCAGGACGAAGTCTCCTTCGAGGTACGCGGCATCTTTTATGCGTCGGGCAAGTTCGGCGGTTTCCATGCGGCATTCTCCTGTTGGGTCCGGGCATCTTGGTATCATCCTCCGGCCTGGCGGTCAATGCCGGAGAGAAAAAAGGTGATAGGTATTAGGCAGAGGACACCTGACAATGGACAATTGACAATGGACAATTGACAACGCAACTACCGCGGTTTGCCAGACAATCACGCCTTTCACGCCAGACCGTTACAGTTTCATTGAGGAATGTCCATTGTCCACTGTCCATTGTCCATTGTCCACTGTCCCTTGTCCCCTGTCCATTGGTTCCCTACTGCCTTCTTTTTCCTTCTTGCCTCTTGGCGGCGGCGGGCAATGCGGCTATCTTGTTACGTTCTATGTCGCAGTACAGCACAAAAATGCAGCGTGAGTTGGCGTCGGTCCGCGACACCGTCGAGAGCATCTGGGTGGCCATCGTGCTGGCCTTCGTGCTCCGGGCGTTCGTGCTCGAGGCGTTCGTGATCCCCACCGGCTCGATGGCCCCGAGGCTATACGGCGAGCACATCGACCTCACGTGCCCCGCCTGCGGATACGAGTTCGCTTACGGCTGGTCTGCCGGTCAGGAGCAGCACGCCCGTGGCATGGCCGTGGGCGACGGACGCATCCTGGCGCCCGGGCAGAGGAATCCCGCGGGGGCCATCTGCCCGACCTGCGGATACGACATGATGCCTGGGGAGGTCGTTTCCGGCGGCGACCGCGTGCTGGTCATGAAGTATCTTTATCGTTTCCAGCCGCCCAAGCCGTGGGACGTCGTCGTCTTCAAGAATCCGCAGGACAACTCAGAGAACTACATCAAGCGCCTGATCGGGCTGCCCGGCGAGGCCATCGAGATTGTCCACGGCGACGTTTTCTACCGCCCGAAAGGCCAGTCGGAGTTCCGCATCCGCCGCAAGCACGACCCCAAGGTCCAGGACGCGATGTGGCAGGTGGTCTTCGACAACGACTTCCGTCCCAGGCCGGCCCTGTTTGAAGATGTCAACAGCCGCCGCCCCGCGTCCAGCAAGATATATCCGCCCGAGTGGCGGCCTGCCGACCCGAACAGCCCCGACGACGCCAAGTGGGATATCGCCCATGACGCCAACAGCCAGTATGGGCGGGTGCTGCGGTTCGCCGGCGCCGATGGCGCCAGGGAAGGCTCGCTTACGCTGACTTTCCATGACAATGACCGGATGTTCCTGCCTCGCTACGGCTATAACGGCGAGATTCAGTCGGACTGGAAGGTCGACATCGTCAACGACCTCAAGCTCGAGGGCGTATGGTATCCATCCGGACCCGGCAGCAGGCTTGTCCTTTCGCTCAGCAGCTTCGAGTATCTCTTCAGAGGCGAGATAACAGGCGACGGCGAGGTCCGGCTGCTGTGCCGGCCTACAGAGGGCGGCGGCTCGGGCAAGTGGCGCCCGCTGGCGCCGCCGGCCAAGGTTGCATCCCTGGCCGACGGGCGGGGGCACGCTGTGTCGATCAGGAACGTCGACCTCAGCGCGTCGATCTGGATCGACGGCAGGCAGGCGGCGGCGTCGGTTGACCAAGGGGCCGCGATAACCGATGGCGTGATGGCCTATCCGATGGACTACAAGTGGCTCAAGAACCGGCTGGCCCTGACGCGTTGGCAGACCGGCGCCAAGCCGATCCCGTTGCCTGTGCTCCGCATAGCCGCAAGCGGGGCCCCGGCCGCCCTTCAGCACGTAAGGCTCATGCGGGATGTGTATTACACCTCGCCGAGTATTACCGATAGTCCTGGGCCCAACTCGGAATATGACTTCGCCCAGCGGCTGGGCTTTCAGCGAGGCCGGCCGGGCTGGGGGACCGAGGGCCATCCGATCGCCCTTGAGACCTTCGACAATCCCGACCTCGACCAGTACTTCGTGATGGGCGACAACAGTCCGTCGAGCCTTGACGGCAGGCTGTGGATCAAGGCGGCCCCGACGCTGAGGCTTTACGACGATTCCGGCCTGCGAGGCGACCCGAACCTGGCCATCGGCGACATTGACTGGCCGAGCTTCCTCCAGGACCTTCAGCGTCCGACGGCCAGTGCCAGGTCCTCGGCGGCGGCGTATATCCGCTCGCGGCTGTCTTTGGGCGTGCGGGACCAGGTGGGGCGCCTGACCCGCAACGAAGTGCAGAACGATTCGGTTGAGGACGCGCTGAAGTGGCAGATCGTGGCCGAACTGAACGGCATGATCGATTCGCCCGGCCTGTTCGATCCGAAGCTCTGGCTGGGCTGGGGGGTCACGCTGCCCGAGCCGGCCAGGTGCATGGCGGACATGCAGGCCGCCGGGCAGAAGCTGCCGCCGATGGAGCTAAGGCGGCTCAACCGCCTTGCGGTCCAGGCCGCGATGCCGGAGGCCGTCGGCCGGCAGTGGCGGACATACCAGCTTGGGACCGTGCCGAGGTACAGCCTGATCGGCAAGGCGATATTCGTGTACTGGCCTTCCGGCTTCCTGGTACCGGGCCTCTCGCGCTTGCCTGTGATCCCCAATGTCGGTAGGATGCGTCTGATACGATAGCGTGGTGGTTTAGAACACCAGTTTGCGGCGGTGCTGAGGCTGACTTGTTGGCCAAGTTATCCACAATTTGGGCATCGGCCGGCGGCATGAACGTCAGTGAGCGCAGGAACCCCCAAGCCCCTTGCCCGGCGGCGCCAGGCGCGCGGCGGATGGCAAAATCCCCGCGGCTCTAATGTATACAGGAGCGTATATTAGGATGCGTGGATTTGTGCGAAAGACTGTCATTGCGGCAGCTTGCCGCACGGATGTGTCCGGCAGTGGCGGCCCGCGGCGGCCCTGGCCGACAAGGCAGGCAGAGCTTATGCACCGCTTATCCACAATCGGGCGGCTGCCAGAAATGGAACAATCGGTATGATCCTTCTCGAAGCCAAGGACCTCGTCAAGTATTACGGCGGGCGGGCCGTGGTCGAACACGTGTCGTTCACGGTCGCCCAGGGCGAGATCGTCGGCCTGCTCGGGCGAAACGGCGCCGGCAAGACCACTACCTTCCGAATGATCATCGGCATGGTCGCCCCCGATAACGGGCAGGTGATCTTCGATGGCGTCTTTGTCACTCGAATGCCAATGTACAAGCGGGCGCGCAGGGGAATGGGCTACCTCTCGCAGGAGCCCAGCATCTTCCAAAGGCTCACGGTCAGGCAGAACATCATGGCCATCATGGAAACCATGAATCTGCCCCGCAGGACCCGCAGGGAAAAGTGCGACCGCCTGCTTGAGCAGTTCGGCCTGGACCGCGTACACACGCAACTCGCGCGGACCCTCTCCGGCGGCGAACGCCGAAAACTGGAGATTGCGCGCGCCCTGGTGACCAACCCCACGATGATGCTGCTGGATGAGCCGTTCTCCGGCGTTGACCCCATCGCCGTCGAGGACCTCCAGCGCGAGATCCGCGGCCTGAAGGACCGCGGGATAAGCATCCTCCTGACCGACCACAACGTCCGCGAAACCCTCAACGTCACGGACCGTTCCTACATCATCGACAGCGGCAAGGTCCTACGCGAAGGGTCGCCCAAGACGCTCATCAACGACGAGCTTGTCCGCCGGACATACCTTGGACACACGTTTAAGGGCGATGAGTTCGACCACGCCGCCCAGTAGAAAAGAAAAGGGGTCAGAACTATTTTATATGCTGTTCTGACAAGTAGTTAGCAGCTATTCTTGAGGGTTTGAAGAAAAAGGAAAATGGATCTTGATGTTTCAGCCGGTTCTTGATACTCTTGGCAAATGCCTCGACCGTTACGACCGATTGACAAGGGATTGATTTATCATGTGATCAACCGTGGGAATAATCGCCAGAACGTATTCGATAAGCCCGGCGACTTCGAGGCGTTTTTGAGTTCGATGCGCGATTTGAAAGAACGCCGTGAGTTCGAGTTGTACGGCTACTGCCTGATGACCAATCACATCCACCTGCTGATCAAACCGCTTGAGACGACGATCAGCCGCATGATGCAGAGTCTGCTGGTCTCGCACACTCAGCGTTACCACCGACACTACAAGTCGGGCGGGCACGTCTGGCAGGGGCGGTTCAAGAGCCCTGTGATTCAGGGTGACGGGCACCTGCTGAGGGTGCTGCGATATATCGAGGCCAACCCCGTGAAAGCCGGTATGGTCGATCGCGCTGGCGACTATGCCTGGAGCAGTTTCGCCGCCCACGGCCTAGGCGAGCCGAACGATCTGCTGGACCCGGCGCCGCTGCATGGGCCGATGGCTGACGACGCGGATGCGGATGCGAAAACCCGCCAGCGGAAATGGCGTCACTACGTTCACCGCCAGCCGGACGAAGATGAGTCCCAGGCCATTGCCCAGAGCATCGAAACCGGTCTGCCGTACGGTTCAGCAAGCTGGATCAAGGCCCTAAGCCGCAAACTGAAACTCGACCTGACCATTCGCCCCCGAGGCCGACCCAGAAAACAACCACTCGAAACAACAAACAGCACATAACACACTATGACAATAGAAGATAAAATAGTTCTGACCCGTTTTCCGCCTTCCGCCCGCCC
>CAYOBS010000027.1:0-18796 GCA_964402305.1 uncultured Planctomycetaceae bacterium
GGCCCGTTTGACGCCGTCCTCTGCCTGGGCAATTCGCTGCCGCACCTGCTGGCGCCGGCGGAGCTGGAGGCTGCCTTCGCGGGCTTTGCCGGCGTGCTCGCCCCGGGCGGCGTCGTGGTGCTCCAGGTCCTGAACTACGCCCGCATCCTCGCCCGCCGGGAGCGGATCGTCGGCGTCACCCGCCGTGAGAAGGGGACTGGCTCCGCAGCGGCCGGCAGTTCGGCCGCGGAGGTGCCTGTCCCCGCTGCTGACGACTATACGGAGTACATCCGTTTCTACGACTTCCTGGCCGACGTCGTCCGGTTCAACGTCCTGAAGCTCACGTGGTCGGCGGGCGGATGCCGCCACGACCTGGCCGATACCCTCCTTCGCCCCTACACCCGCGACGAAATCGCCGCCGCCTGCCGCACCGCCGGCCTGGACCGCATCGACTGCCATGCCGGCCCGGCCTTCGACAACTTCGACGAGCAAACCTCCGATACGCTGATGGTGATCGCCCAAACGGGGCCGATGAAAATCGACCGGAAGTCATTTTGACCGCGCTGGAGTTGACCACGCCATAAGAGTAAGGAATACGTCCAGCACCTCGACGACCTCGTCTGCCGGCGAAGCATCATCGCCCTTCCAGGCCGGGCCAGCGAGCCGGCGCTGACTGAACTCGCCCAAGTCGCCGGCGAGGCCCTCGGCTGGTCCGCCGGCCGCCAAGCCGCCGAAATCGCCCGCGCCCTGGCTGAGCTTCGCATGCCGTCATGAGCGGGCCGTAGCATGGGCGGGCTCGCGCGTGGTCACAAGATAACACTTGACGCGTATAGCCCGCCGGCTATAATATGTTCGTGCATGTGGGATAGCAGTTCAACGACCGCATGAATCTCGTGGGGTAACGGCGGGCCTGAGGCCAGCGCTAGACCTCCCCCGAGTCGCAAAGAAGAATATGCCCTTACGGGCACACTACGAACGCCAGAGGCGCCTTCGAATCTCGCGGAGCGTTCGTAGTGGCGCCGTAAGGCGTTATGTTTCTTTGCAATGGCCGCCGCGCGAGATTCATTCAGGATGCGCATGATTCCCCTGGCCGACCGGCTGTACGACGAACACCTGCGTGAACTCCGCAGAAAGGGCTTGATCTGATGGCACACCATCCATTCCAGAAACTACGGGACAAAATGACGCCGGAGCAGATGGCGCGGGCCGAGGCCTTGGCCAAGGACATGATGGCTGAAATGCTCCTGGCGGAAATCCGCAAGTTCATGGGATTGACGCAGGAGGAATTGGCATCGGCCTTGGGCGTCACGCAGCCAAGCCTGTCGAAACTGGAGAACCAGGACGACATGCAGGTCAGCACGCTCCGCCGGCTGATCGAGGCGTTGGGCGGGCAGTTGGAGATCATCGCCCACCTGCCCCGCGGCGACATCCGCATTCGGCAATTCAAGGAAGCCTCCTGATGGGTGCGAGGGCTGAGCCTTTTTCCTTGAATCCCCGCGTCATGGTGTTATCGTTCTTGGCATTGGGCTGTAACGGCGCCGCGGTGCCCGCGGGCAGGATGTTTTGAGAAATCGGAGAAATCCGGACGACAGGAAAGGAAAACAAGACATGAAGAAACGAACGATCGCGTGTATGAGGCCCTGCAATTTGATCGCACTGATGCTTCTGGCGGCTCTTGGCATCTTTGCCTCCGGAGCATCGGCCGAAAAGACTGCTTCTTCTCTGGCTGTAAAGAACGGCGACACGATCGCTTTTATGGGAGATTCCATTACGGCAGGCGGAGTCAAGAAAGACGGCTATGTAACTTTGGTTATGGAGGCCCTGAAGAATGAGGGACTGGATGTTTCTTCTGTGCCCGCGGGAGTATCAGGCAATAGATCAAACGATATGCTGGTGCGACTGGACAAGGATGTGATCAGCAAGAAACCTCAGTGGATGACATTGAGTTGCGGCGTCAACGATGTATGGCATTTCAAACTGCGCCTGGGCAAGCGGACGTTTCAGGGTGTTCCATTGGAAGATTACAAGAAGAACATCACCGCGATCATTGACAAGGCTCAGGCCGCCAATGTTAAAGTCATGATACTGACCGCCACAATGATCGGCGAGGATCCCGAAAGGGAACTCAATAAGAACCTGATACCCTACAATGATTTTCTGAGAGAGATTGCCAAGGAAAAGCACTGCCTGCTTGCGGATCTGAACAAAGACATGCAGGAGGCTCTCAAGAAGATTCCTGATGTCAAAGGAAAAGCAAAGATGTTCGGAGAGCCTGACTACAAGCGCGATATAGCAAACAAATTGACCACCGACGGCTGCCACATGAACAAACTGGGAAATATCATGATGGCCAAAGGCGTATTGAGAGCATTCGGCCTGAGCGAAGAAAAGATTGCCGCCGCCGAAAAAACATGGCTCGAAACAAAGTGAGCCCATTCGGGCCGGCTGCATCCCTGACCCCCTTTTCCCAGTACGCAACGAAAACGCGGAGCCCTTGGAGTGCGCGCGTTAAGGCCCGCAGGGCCGCCACGCCGCTTTGGCTTTACCGCTCGATGACCAACCGGCCGCGGCATATCACAAGGGCCGGCCCTGCCAAACCGTAACGTTGCTCTTGTCGGCCGATCCTGTGCATCCTTGCGATTCTGCCGGATGGATACGCATTGCGCAAACTGCACAAGAGTTCCACGTTTTGGCGAGGCGGGTTTGCGCATCGCGCGCCGTTCGCGGGTGGGCCGTCCGGCTTGTGCCAATCCAAAGCGGTCTTCGCCCCTGCCCTCGGCCGTGAGCTCGGGGCGAACGGAGGCTCAGACCGAAGGGCGCCGCGCCCGCTTCGCGACGATCAGTGCCGCGCCTACAAAGGCTGGCGCTCCCTCGGGTACTCCATTGCCGGCCAGCCGCGATGGGGCGTTCGGTGATCCCCGCGCGGCTTCTCAGGGCTGGAGGCCCGCTTGCGAATAGCCACGGTGCGCAAGCCCGTGGTCTGGCGCCCGCCCAACAGCCGGAGCCCCGCGGCGGGGCGATTGAAAGCAGCACACGGGAAATGTCGGCGGCAATCGCCCCGCTGGGGCTCTGTTTGGGTCAGGCCTACGCCTTCAAGCCGGTCAGATCGACTTCCAGGCGCTTGTTCTCTTTCAGCAGTTCGGCCATCGTCAACTTCGTGTGGCGAGCGGCGGCTTCGCGGCCGAGGATGGCGGTCAGGTGGCCGTCAACGGCGCGTTTGACGGTGGCATTCTCAAAATGGCCTTCGGTGACGTTGCGGTAAAAGGCGGCGACGTTGCTCGCGGCGCCCTCGTTGTAAATGCCTTGGCTGACGACGCCGACATAGTGTTTGCTCCCGCCGCGCACATACACCTTGTCGCCATAACTGATGCGGGCGGTGGCGGACACGCCAAACACGCTGGCGGTCATGTCACTGAAGTCCGCATTGTTGTCCAGCGACTGCGTCACGTGCGTCCACAACAGCCCGTCGTCGAGCTCGAACACCACACCGCAGGCGTCCACGCGGTCGCCGTGCGGCTGGGGCCGGCAGATGCGCGACGCGCCGACCGCGCTGAGGGCCTGTTTGCCCAGCAGAGCCATCAGGCCGTCAATGATGTGGATGTCGTACGACAGGATCGTGTCGCCGCCCAATGCGACGTCCGACAGCCAGATCTCATTCTGGAGCCGGCTCTCGATCGTCGGGCCCTTCGGCGGGTCGGCCCAGCCGCCGGTCCTGCCGAACGAGAGGATGTGCGCCAGTGCTCCCAGCCCGCCCTGGCGGGCCCGGCTGATCACTTCGCTGTTGGCCGGGTCGAGCGGGAGCTGGTAGTCAACGAGGAAACAACGGTTTTTCTTCGTCGCCTCCTTGCCCAGTTCGCCGATGATCAATGTCCCCGGCGCATCCACCGCGACCGGTTTGGCGATGTACACGTGGCAGCCGGCATCCACGGCGGCCTGGGCCTGCCGCGGGTAGAAGTACGGCACGTCCAGCACCGCCAGCGCCTCGACGCCGCTGTCGAGCACCTTCTTGTACCCCGACAACCCCGAGAACCGCCGCGACTTGTCCACGCCGAAATGCTCGCCCAGTTTCTGGGCCACCTCCGGGAAATAATCCGCCACGGCGTGGATGTCGTAGCCGCCGTGTTTCTTCATTATGTCGCCGACGAAATTCCCGCGATGGCCGCCGCCGATGATGCCGATCTTGACCTTGCGTTTGAGGTCCGCGGGCGCCGAGGCCGGCTCGGTGGCGGGTTTCTCCGCGGCGTGGCTCGCCAGCGCGCCCAGGAGCGAGCCGGCGGCTGTTGCCGCCAAAGTTCCGCTGATGAAACTCCGGCGATTCATGTCGGTCGAGTGAGATTTGTTCGAGTGCATGGTTTGTGCCATTCCTTCTTTCTCCTTCTTCGCGACCTCTACCTTCTCCGCGTTCTTTGCGTTTAGATGGAGCCAGGCGCGGGCGGGGCGGGCCATTCGATTTTGGCGAGTCGATTCATTCGCGAGTAGAGCGTCATGTCAACGTGCAGGGGCGTGATGGTGATGTAGCCGTCGGCCAGGCAGGCGACGTCGGTGTTCTCCAGGTGCCGGGCGAAGGAATAGCCGTCGCCCAGGCGGTAGCTGTCGCGGCCCATGCTATCGGCCGCCTGGTGATATATGTCATCCAGTTCGGAGGTGCTTTGCGGCACGACGCGCACGCCCAGCGGCCAGCCCGCGCGCGGCAGCGGGATGTTCACGTTGATAAGGTCGCCGCGCCGCAACCCCTCAGCCAGGAGCCGGTCCAGCACCCACCGGCAGATCGCCCCGGCGCGGGCGTAGTCGATTTCCCCGGCTGATTGTTCGTATCCCGCGGAGAACGCCACGGCGGGGATGCCGAGCATTGCCGCCTCGGCCGCGGCGGCGACCGTGCCGGAGTAGAACACGTTTATGCCGACGTTTGCCCCGGCGTTGATGCCGCTGAGCACCAGGTCGGGCCACTGGGCCAGCAGCTTCCGCACCGCCAGGCGGACGCAGTCTGCCGGCCGGCCGTCGACGCTGTTTCCCCAGAACGGCGAGGGGGAATCGTTGACCTGGACGCGATGGACGACCAGCGGCGTCTTGAGCGTGATGGAATGCCCCGCCGCCGACTGCGGCGAACTGGGGGCCACGACCGTGGCCTCGCCGAGATCGCACATGGCGCCGTGCAGCGCCGCCAAGCCCGGGGCCAGGATGCCATCGTCATTGCTGAGAAGAATTCGCATGGCCGTAAGTCTACCTGCCCGCCTGGCCGGAGGGAAGATCAGCCCGCCGTGGCGCAAGCAGGTTGCGTTGCGAAAGTTCGTAGCACGCCCGTAAGTGCGTATCCGGAATACTAACGCCTTACGGCGTCACTACGAACGCTCCGCGTGCGCTTGGAAGACGCCTCTGGCGTTGGTAGTGTGCCCGTAAGGGCATCTCCGGACCGCTAACATCTCACGGCGTCACTACCGCCGCTGCTCGGCCCTTCGCCGCAGTTCGGCGACGTCCAGCTTGTTCAGGAACGCCGGGACATTGACGAATATCTCGTCGTAGCCGTACGGGCCGTTGAGCATCTCGTCCAGGGCCTGCGTTTTCGTCCATCCGCATACGACGATGCGATACGCGGCCACCGCCAAGCCGGTTCGGTCGATGCCTCTCTGGCAGTGGACGAAGACCGGGGCGCGGTTGGGATCCGTCGCGACCCGCAGGAAGCGCACGAGCTCGTCCATGTCAGGCTTGAACGGATCGATGCGGATATGCTCGCTGGCGATGTCCAGCCCGCCGATCTCGTCGGCGTCGCTGTGCGCCAGCCGCAGGTTGACGATGGTCTTTATGCCCAGTTCCTTGAGCTTTCTCATCCCGGCCGCGTCGGGCTGGGCGCCGCGATAAAGCTCCGGCGTGACGCGGTAGAAATTCTCCAGCGGCGGGGCCTCCATCTTTGTCGCCCACGGCATCCGTTTCTCGGGGCGCGGCAAAGCGGGCGGCGAGATGCGGGCCAGCACGAACGGGTAATACCGGTGCCCCACCGCCCCGGCCGCCAGAACCAGCGCCGCGATCACGATCGTTCTTCGGGCCCTTGGAGTCACGATACGCCCTTTCTCCGACAGCATCACCCATCCGCATATGCGGATACGTCGCTACAACTCGGAAGGGTCTTGGGCTTCGAAGCCCAGCCAGCCGGCAATGCGGTCGAAGTCATCCAGGCTGTAATAGTCTATCACGATGCGGCCGGTGTTCTTGGCCCGGCCGGGCACAATGGCGACGCGCGTGCCGACCGCCCGCGTCAGGCGGCTCTCGACGTCCAGGAGGTACGGCGGCTTGCTGATGGTTTCCCCGCGGGCCTTGCCGGCCAATTGGAAAAGATGCTCGGCCTGGCGGACGGACAAGCCCTCGCCGACGATCCGTTTTGAAAGTCTCTGCTGCAACTCCGCCTGCCCAGCCAGGCCCGCAAGAGCCCTGGCATGGCCAAACGTAATGGCCTCCGAGACGAGCATCGCCTGAACCTCGTCACATAAGTCGAGTACTCGCAAGTAGTTGGCGACGCCAGCCCGCGACTCGCCCGTCCGCTCGGCAACCTCGGCCTGCGTCAGGCCAAAGCGGTCCATGTAGTGCCTATACGCCTGGGCGCGCTCGACGGCGTTCAGGTCGCTACGCTGGATGTTCTCGATCAGGGACCACTCGAGCATCTGCTGATCGCTGGCCTGGCGGATCAGGCACGGGATCGTCGCAAGCCCGGCCTCCCTGGCAGCGCGAAGCCTTCGCTCGCCCGCGATGAGAACGTACGGCGCCTGGCCGCCGCCGCCGGATGACCGGACGACCAGGATCGGCTGAAGAACGCCCTGCTGTCGAATGCTGGCCGCCAACTCCGCAAGGGCCTCCGGCGGGAACGTCCGCCGCGGCTGGTGGGGGTTTGGGGCAATCGCATCAACGGGCACCTCCAGCGGCACGCCCGCGGCCACGGCTGCCCCGGCACCAGGCGCAGCCTCGATAGAGATGCGACCATCCTCGGGCACATAGCCGGCAGCCCGCGACAGCGCGGCCCCATCCATCTCATCGACCGCCACGGAAGAGTGAATCAGGCTCGAAAGCCCCCTGCCCAGACGATTGGGCGCGTTTACGGATCGTGCTTGCTTGTTCATCGCCGGTCTCCATTCCCATGCATAGTCGGCATCCTGCCGCTTCCATCGGACCTAGAGGCATGTTCCACGTGGAACACGCCGAGTAATGTGTTACCGTCCTGGCCAAGCATACAGGCACATCGCGCGGCTTGCAACACCTTTACGAAAATCACCGCATATCTTTTCTCCGAAGAAGTCCGATATGAAGGTTTCGTTGCGGCCGAGGGGATTTGTTGCGAGACTATGTTCCACGTGGAACATCCCTTCTCCCTCACCATCCGGCCACCAGGCTTCGCTCGGGGTAAACTGGCTACCGCTTCTTCCGTGTTCCATGTTCCCGGTTCCTGGTTCCGCCGTTTCCTCTCACCGGCTACCGCCTGCCCACATTCGCAGCCACCGGCCAAGCACCAGCAAGGCCCATAGTTGGTGGCTGTGGTCGCCTTTGCCCGAGAAATGATCGTTTAGCAGCCCCGCGAGCCCCTCCGGGCGGAACATGCCCAGCCCGTGCAGCCACGGGTCCATCAGCGTGTCCTTCAGCGCCGGGAAGAGGTCCTCCCGCAGCCATTGCCGCAGCGGCACCCCGAAGCCCCGCTTAGGCCCCCGCAGCACCTCCGCCGGCAGGTCATCCCGGAACGCCTCGCGAAGTATGATCTTGCCCATTCGGCCCGCAACCTTGAGCTTTCTGGGCAGCGAAAGCCCCAGGCAGACCAGCCGGTGGTCCAGCAGGGGGGCTCGCAGCTCCAGCGAGCAGGCCATCGAGGCGATGTCCGTCTTGACCAGCAAGTCATCCGGCAGGTACGTCAGGATGTCGTGCCGCTGCGCATAGGCGACCTCATCGGGCATGTCCAGCCCATTGTAAAGCTCGCAGAACCACTCCGCCGGGGCCTCGGGGTTTAGATCGGCCAGGAAATCATCCGTGAACAGCCGCTTGAGGTCCTCCGGCGAGAAGAGCCGGCGGAGCATGAAGTACTGCACGGCGGGGGGGGCAGGCAGGATGGCGGCGAACCTGGCCAGCCGGCGGAGCGGGCTTCGCTGCTCGTTCGGGGCGATCCATCCGCACACCGCCCCGGCCAGCCGCAGCGCCATGTACCCCAGCGGCCCCACGCGGTCCGCCATGTCCATCGCCGCGTACCGCTCATAGCCGCCGAAGACCTCATCGCCGCCGTCGCCAACCAGCGCCACCGTCACGTGCTCTCGGGCGGCCTTGCAAATCTCGTACACCGGCAGCGCGCTGGAATCGGCGAACGGCTCCCCGTAGCGGGCAACCAGTTCGTCGAGCGACCTGGCCGGGGCGGGATGGACCAGTATCTCCGTATGCTCGGTGCCCAAGTGCCGGGCGACCTTTCGTGCGGCCGGGCGCTCATCGTACCGGGCATCTTCAAACCCAGCCGTGAATGTCCTCACACCGCCGGCCTTTCCCGCGGCCCCGGCCATCTGGGAAACTACCACGGAGGAATCCACGCCCCCGCTGAGCAGCGCGCCTAGTGGCACATCGGCCAGCAACCGCGACTCGACGGCCTGGCGGATTGCACAGCGGACCGCCTCGGCCTGGTCATCCCGGCTGCCACAGACATCCACGATCTGCGGCTGCCAGTACCGCACCGGCGGGGCGGCCTGGCCGCTTGCGCATAAGTAATGTCCAGGAAGCAACTTGCGCACGCCAGCCCATGCCGAGCGGGGTCCTGGAATGTAACCCATTGTCAGGTAGTACATCAGTGAGAGCCTGTCGAGTTCCCGTGAAACGCCCGGGTGTCTCAGCAAGGCCGGGGCCTCGGAGGCAAAGACAACGCGGTCGGCCAGGGCGGCGTACCAGAGAGGCTTTTCGCCAAGTCGGTCTCGTGCCAGCAGGAGGCTGCTGGCCTGGGCATCATAGATGGCGAAGGCGAACATGCCGTCGAGGTGCTGGAGCATCTCGGCGCCATCTCGCCGGTAGAGGTGCAGCAGCACCTCGGTATCTCCTGAAGTGGAAAACCGACAGCCGCCGGCGCTCAGCAAGGCACGTAGCTGCCGGAAGTTGTAAATCTCGCCATTGAACGCGACGGTCGTCAGGCCGTCGGGGGTGGTCATCGGTTGGCGGGAGTGGGCCAAGTCCACGACTGACAGGCGGTGGAAGGCGATGGCGCATCGTCCATCGGCTGAGATGAACCGCCCGGCCTCATCGGGTCCGCGATGGATGAGCACCTCGGCCATGGCCGAGGCGACGCCCACGTCGGCAGGCCCGCCGGCTGGACCGCGGGACCCCGCCCCGCGGATGGCTGGTGCGAACAGGAACTCGCCGGCGAATCCGCACATGGCAGGGCGATGCTCTCGGTATAGAAGGTTCCGCGGCCGAGTCAGTCAGCGTAACTGCTGCTAGTGACATCATTTATCGGGCAGCAGCTTCTTCTCCGCCTCTTTCAGCGCTGCCGCAAACGCCTTGTTTTCACTCCGGGCGAGCAATTCCTGGAACTTCCCGGGGCTGATGACCTCGACGTAGCCGTTGACGTACAGCGCGGCTCTGGCATTGCCGCTCTGGTTATCCGCCCAGTCGCAGGCGAGAAGTTTCTGGGTTGGCTCCCCGATCCGCTCCAGTGTGGCCGGTGCGTAGAAGTAGCCAATCTCGCGTGAAGGGTGCCTGTAAGCCCTGACGGCCGTCGGCGGCACGACATTTTGCTTTATCAGTTCCTCGATCGACGCCGGCGGGCGGGCGGGCGCGTATCGCACACGGATCGCGTTGTCAATAAACTGAAGGGCGCCGATGCTCCTATTATTTGCCAGCTTCTCCTCGCGGGCGCTGTTGGCAACCCAGATAGTCGGAACCAGGGTGACCACGGCGACCACCAGCGGCGGGCCGAACGACTTCAGCCAGATCTTGCCGAGGCTTCCGGCGGGCAGTTGGAACGATGCAAAAACCGTCAGGAAGTTCACCAGGAAGAAGACAACCGCGGCCGCCGGCAGAGCCAGCCAGATCGTTTGGATGCCGAGAGTCTCGGCCAGCCGCCAGGCCATCGCGATACCGACGGGAATGAGCGAGCAGATCGCCCCGCCCAGGCCGGCGAGGAACGAGATAAGCAGGCACCGGTTCAGTTCCGCCTCGCGCCGCCCAACATGTGCCCGCACGGCGCGGCGCATCAGGTAGCCACCCCAGACGATCCACGCCACTGCCAGAACAAGAACGATCGGCAACTGCCAGATCGACAAGAAGTCGCCAATTTCCGCCAGTAGTAAAGGCACCTTCAGTCTCCAAGGAGTTTTTTGTCAAAACCTGCAAAACCTTGCCGATAGGAAACCATGCCGACCCGCGCGAACCCGCGTGGGACCACAAAGCAACAGTAGCTTACAGCAACATCCCCGTAAAAACAAGTGAACCTGCCCGCCTGGCACCTGGGCCTCTTGGCGGAAGCCTTGCCGCCGCCGGGGCGGCCGCGTACAATCTCTGGCGACGCCCGGCCAACTGCACCACCCCGGGCCCCATGGAGCCTACCTATGACACAGCAGCAAGTCGACTCTCTTGAAGACATCTGGCCGCTCCAGGCGGCACTGAACAGCCGGGCCGGATTCGACACGGCCGCGCTCGGCCAGGCCTTGGCTACTGCCGAGGCGGCAGACGAGCTGCCGGAAACCGGCGACCTGCGATGCCAGGTCGGGCGGGCGATCAAGAACTATCTCGACGCCCTGGCCGGCGAATGCCACGAACTCCAGGACTGCCTTAGCTGGAAGCACTGGTACCGCGAGGCCCGCCAGGGCCGGCAGTACGAACTGCGGGACATCCAGAACGCCCGCGTCGAGGCAACGGACATGCTGTTCTTCTGGGTGAGCATCTGCCAGCTTCTGGGCCTTGGCCCCCAGGACATCTACCGCCTCTACGCCGCAAAACTGGGCATCAACCACCAGCGTCAGGATGAAGACCGCACCCAGGCCGAGCACGGCGCTCACGAGGATGAGAACCGCAGCGTGGTGTAATACGCATTTCAATAGATTCTCGTGCGGATATGAAGTTCTGTCCGGCGAGGGGCGGGGGGAGGGGACTGGCTCCGTAGCCCCGACGTACATCGGGACTTCTCGCCGCGAAGCCCGCAGGGTCCCTTCGGGAGTGCCTGTCCCCGTTGTTTGAACGTCCCTCGACCAACGACGGGGACAGGCATCCCGTCGGGAAGCCAGTCCCCTGCGCCGCGGCCGCCACAAGGCGCGAGAAGTAATCGGCATGCGTCTTACTTCTCAGGCCATAGGGGGGCAGCCATCGGAATCATGCTGCCGGCTTTATCCGTTGCGGGCAGATAAGCCGCAATGGGTATCCCCAGTTGAGCATTGAACATTTGGCACCTGCCTGCCGGCAGGCAGGTTGAGCATTCGGCAGCGGGCACAAGCCGCTGCCGGTCAACCCTTGCCCGCCGACGGGCAGTGCATGGCGATAGGGCAGTGCGGGCAGTCGGGCTTTCGCGCCATGCATACGGCCCGGCCATGGAACAGGACCCAGTGCGAGAACATCATCCAGTGCTCGCGCGGGACGGCCTTCATCAGGTCCTGCTCGATCTTCACCGGCTGGGGCTTTTGGACGTCCGTAATCCGCAACCGCATCGAGACGCGGATAACGTGCGTGTCCACCACGATCCCCTCATCGACGCCGAACGCGTTGCCCAGCACCACGTTTGCGGTCTTGCGGGCGACGCCGGACAGCGTCAGAAGCTCATCCATCGTCCGCGGCACCTGGCCGGCGAAATCCCCGACGATTCTTCCCGCGGCGCCGATGATGCTCCTGGCCTTGTTGCGGAAGAAGCCCGTCGAGCGGATCTCCTGCTGGAGTTGCTCGGCATCGGCCTGGGCGTAGTCGGCGGCGGACCTGTACTTGCGGAACAGGTCCTTCGTGACGATGTTGACCCGGTCGTCCGTGCATTGGGCGGCCAGGATTGTCCCCACGAGCAGCTCCAGCGGGCTGCGAAAGTCCAGCCGGCACTTGGCGTCGGGGTAGGTCCGGCGGAGGATCTCGATGATCTTCACGACGCGCTGCTTCCTGTGTGCGATGGATTCCCTGGGCATGGCGCTAGTCTCCCTGACGGACGACAATCATAACGTTCGCGCCGCCCCAAAGCGATGTTCACCTGGGGTCGTTTGCGCGCGCCCGGCCTCTTGCCGGGCTTTGCAGCGGGTTTCTCGTCCGGCTCCTCCGCTGGCAAACGCCCGCGGCGGACCGGCCATGCAGAATGATAACCATCCGTCCCCGCCCGACCAAACGGTTACGATTTCAACCCGGCGTGGCGGAGGCATAACACTGCCTGAGACCAAGGCTCGGGCGGGCGGTCGCAGGTAGGCAGCCCCAGCAGCGGAGCCGGGAGGGATGCTCTGCAGCCGAGTGCCATCTCGCCTGAGGAATTCGCGGCGTATCCCGCTCCGACAGTTGACACCGGCTGGCCACGCCCTTAATGTATTGCCGGTGCGGCGGCAAGAACGCTGCCGAAAGCAGGGCAAGTGCAGCGGCGCAGAGCATTCTGCCGATAGTATGCAGGGGTATAATGGGACGAATGAATAAGAAGACGTCATTCCGACATCCCCCGGTTGTCGAGACGGTGATCGGCGCACAGTTTGAGCCGTTGCCGAAGATGACCAACGCCCACCTTGGCGCCTTCTGGAAGACACTCGGCCCCGATTGGCCCAACGTCACCGATGCGCCGCGGATCGAGGACCAATTTGAGCGATTTGACGCGCCAAGGTTTCTCGGTGGGTTCCAGTTCAAACTGACCCAGAATCTTACCGCCCGTCTGCAGATCCGGGGCTCTTCGGGCGACCGCATGATCCAGGTGCAGAATTGTCGGCTCGACTATAACTGGATAGGCGGCGAGTATCCACGATACACCAAGGTTCGCCCAGAGTTTGACGTAATGCTTCGACGATACGAAGAGTTCATTGGCGAAGCCGGACTAGGGGATCTGAAACCCGCCCAGTGGGAGATCACCTACGTCAATCATATTCCTAAAGGCACGGTATGGGAGAGTCCTGAGGCTTGGGCGGGCGTCTTCCGTGGTCTGCCAATGCCATCCCCACCTCCAACGGGCCTTATTCTCGAGGGCATTGGAGGGAGTTGGCACTTCGAGATCGCGCCAAAGCGCGGACGGCTCCACGTGGATGTAAAGAGCGGCATGCTTGCTCAGAACGAGCAGGAAGTCCTGGTGCTCACGCTCACGGCTCGTGGCCCGGTTGCGCCCGGCGCGGGCAAGGACACGGCCTTTGACGAGGGGCTGAACTTGGGGCACGACACAATCGTAAGAAGCTTTGTGGAGTTGACTTCGGAAACTGCGCACGCCTTTTGGGACAAGCCATGACTACACTGAATACGCCATCGTTTCTATCGTCAGGTGTCTTGCCAAAAGTCGACACGAAAGCGGCCACTGACAATTCTCTGGTCGACATCGCGGCGGATGCTAAGAACCGAGCAGCTTGGGAAGAAATCATAGATCGCTGCATTATTGAATGGGGCATAAATCCGCCCCAGTCAGGCGAGGATGACTTCGAGCCGCCCGCGCTGCCAATAATCGATTTGGCCCGCGATATTGTGCGGTATTGCCAGGATCGCGGTCTAGTGGCGCCGCAGCGCGTGGTGCCCGACGGTACAGGCGGGATCGCCTTCGAGTTCACTGAAGGCGAGTGGTTTGAGACGCTGCGCATATATGAAGATCAGTCCGTTGAGGTTTTGTCGTTCAAGGACTGCCATCTCGTCGAACGGCACCTTCTGTGAGTCACTCAGATGGCCGACGGGCGGGAACCTATCGAAGATGACGAGATCCTCTATCGGCGCATTCCAACGCATCCGAACTATTACGACCCAAGCGTCAGCCCTTTCCCGAGCCCCATGGCCTTTCACCCGCGCCGCAATGACCTGACAGGCCTTTCCGTTTATCGAGCGAAGTACAAGACGCCCGAACAGGTTGCCGCAACTGGGCGCGACCGGCCCTTCTATATCGCGGAACTCCGTGCCGGCGACCTGAGACGACACGGCATCGAAGTTGTCCCAGTTCCCCTTCCTGACGACCCCGGACATGCTGAGTTGCCCGGTCTGACATACGCCAAACGCAGATTCGTTCAGGAACATGAAGTCCTATTGGCTCGAAAGCTCTGCCGCATCCTGGGGCCGTATGGCCCAAAGGAGCACTAAACGACAGAGGGCCTTCCGTCTGCCCGGCTATTTCCGCGCCAGGTACTCGTCGATGGCCTTGGCGGCGTCCCGCCCGGAGCGGATGGCGTTCACCACCAGGCTGGCGCCGTGGGCGAAGTCGCCGGCGGCGAAGATGCCTTCGGCGCCGGTGGCTGGGCCGGTCAGATGGATTCGGCCCTTGTCGTCGGGAGTCAGGCCGAGTTGCTCGGCCAGCCCGGGGGCGACCTCCGCATTGAAGCCGAGGGCCAGAAGCGCCACATCGACGGGCAGGTGAAAGTTGGTGTCGGGCTTCTCTCTCATCACCCGGCCAGTGGGCGACTCGTACCACTGGACCTGGACGCCGGAAATGGCCGTGATGTGCCCGCTGCTGGCGGCGAACTGCTTGGTGGCGACGGACCAGCGGCGGTCAATGCCATTTTGGCTGTGCTCGCGCGGCGCGGCGAAACGCACCGCTCCAGGGGCCGGGGCCGGGAGAATCTCGAGCTGATGGACCTGTTTGGCCCCCTGCATCATGGCCAGCTCGACGCAGTCGTTGCCGGTCTCCCCGCCGCCGATGACGGCGACGACCTTGTCCTTGACGTTGATGTACTGGCCGATCCGCTCGTGCCGCCCGGCGGCGGCGAGGTTCTGCTGGCGGAGGAAATCCATCGCGAAGTGCACGCCCTTGTGCGACCGGCCCGGCACGTCCAGGTCGCGCGGACGGGCGGCGCCGGTTGCCAGCAGGATCGCGTCGAAGTCGCGCCGCAGTTGCCCGGCCGGGGTGTCGCGCCCGACGCACGCGGCGGTGCGGAACGCCACGGACTCGGCCCGCAGTTGCTCGACGCGGCGGTCGATTAGCCTCTTATCCAGCCTGAACTGCGGTATGCCGTATCGCAGCAGGCCGCCGATCTCTTGCTCGCGTTCGAAGACGGTTACGTCGTGGCCGGTGCGGGCCAGTTGCTGCGCCGCGGCCAGGGCCGCCGGGCCGGAGCCGATGATCGCGACCTTCCTGCCGGTCTTTTTCGCGGCCGGCCTCGGCGCGATCCAGCCCTCGGCGAAGCCCTTTTCGACGATTTCCAGCTCGATGCTCCGCACCTGCACGGGATACGCGCCGGCGCCCTGCTTGCATTGGCCCTGGCATGGGGCCGGGCAGATCAGGCCGGTGAACTCGGGGAAGTTGTTGGTCTGGTGGAGCTCTTCGACGGCCTCTTGCCAGCGCTGCTCCTGGGCCAGGCGGATCCACCGCGGGATGCGGCTTTCCAGCGGGCAGCCCATCTCCTGGCATCGCGGGTTGAGGCAGTCCATGCAGGCCGTGGTTGACAGGGCGGCAAGGCCCTGGAGATACTCGGCCTGCGTCTTCGGCGCGAAGGCGTCAACCTTGTTCTCGTAGCGGGCCAGGAAGTCCAACTCGTCCTTGTGCCACCCGGGCAGCCTACGGAGGTATCGCATCCGCTTGAGCACGTGGAGCATCCAGTGCGGCACGGTCAGCGAGTACGTCACCCGCCGCGAGCCAAGCCGGATGGCAGAGTGAATGAAGTGCCTGTAGGTCACGCGGTCGCCGTTGGCGCGGTTGATGTTGTACTTCTTGCGGTCGCGGGCGTGCTTTTCCGGGCTGGTGGCCAGCTCGGCGATGAATGGCCCATCCTTTATCAGCATGGCCTTGGCGAGGTTATGCACGACGGCGCGGGTGGCGGCGAAGTTGTCCTCGGCACAGTCGCGGGCGTGTACCTTGCCCACGCGGTCGAGGTAGCGCCTGGCGTATTCCATGCCGCCGAATCGCATGGCATCGTAGGCGCGCACGACCAGGTCGCGGCGGAGCGTTTCATCGAGCTCATCGGCCTGGCTGAGCAGCCCGGCCACCGCCGCGCGGAGGTCATCGGCCAGTTTTCGGCCGGCAGCGCCGGCGTGGCGGCGGATGGTGTCGCGGCACTTTTCCTCCAGCGTCTCCCGCCAGAGCGTCCGTTGCGGCGGGCCCTGGAAGAGGTCGGCCGCGACAACCAGCTTGCGGCCCATGTCGAACGCCAGCAGGTTCTTGCGGAAATCGCTCCTGATGGTGTCCTTGATGGCCCAGGCGATCGAGTGCATGCTGACCGGGATCTGCCCGCTCTGGAAGGCGAAGCCGATCATCATTATGTTCGCGAATATCTTGCTGCCAAGGTAGACCTCGCAGATCCGCGAGATGTTCCGCGCCAGGTAGGCCTCCGGGCGCGTGTTGGCGCGGATGACCTTCTCCAGCTCCGCCACGTCGTAGTCTTCCTGGCCCATGATGCCGCGAATGGTCTGGACCTTGTCGGTGTTGACCACCGCGGCTGTGCGCTGCCGGCTGGCGATCCGCGTCCGCCCTTTGGGGTCCATGGCGCGGGCGGCTTCCAGCGCGTCGATGCCAAGCAGCAGGTCCGCCTTGCCGTAGGGGATTATCCCCGTGATAGGCTGGCCGGAAATGTTGTAGACGACCTGGCTGATGACCCCGCCGTTGCGAATGGCCAGGCCCTTCTTGTCCACGAAGATCACCGGGTAGCCTTCCTTGTGCCCGGCCCGGACGAGCACCTGCGTGGCCACGCCCGCGCCCATGCCGCCGACGCCGGCAAGGCAGCATCGCCACAGTTTCCCGGCCTGCTTTCTGGCGGGCTCCGGAATGTTGTCCAGGTCCAGTTCGGGGATGCGGCTCTTGGGCGGGCGTTTGCGGCGGATGGTGATCCGCTCGAAGCTGCTGCACGCCTCGACCCTCATGCACGCGCCGTCGTTCACGCAGTTGGACAGCGAGGTGTCCATCTTCGCGCCGTAGTCGGTCTCGGCGTGCCTGAGGCCCGGGCAGCCCGTCTGCTCGGCGCAGGCCAGGCAGAACCGGCAGATGTCCTGGTTGATGCCCATGTGCTGGCTGACCGGCAGGAATCCGTTCGCGCGGATGAACTTGCGTTCGATTCGCCGCCTGCGCCGCGTCCGGGTGATGCCGCATTCCTTGTCGGCGATGATCACCTTCACGCCGTCGGCAAGGAACGTCGCCTCCAGCAACTGGCGGTACTGGCTGCGCTTTTCGGGGTCCGCGCGGATGACCGGAACCTGCCGGCTGTCCGGGGCCATGCCGCGGACGATCTCCTCGATGTCCTGCTTGGGCGTGCGGTTGCCCAGGATGTCGTAGTCAACCCCCGGCGTGGGCTGATGGCCCGTCATGGCCGTCGTGGAGTTGTCCAGGATGATGAACGTGATGTCCTGGCCGATCTTTATCGCGTGGCTGATGGCGATCTGCCCGGAATGGAAAAACGTCGAGTCGCCCATGAAGACGACTTCCTTGTTCCGTATGAACGGGTCGATGCCGCTGCCGGTCCCCCCGCCAAGGCCCATGCCGGAATAATCGTGCATGAGCTGCGTCGTCGGCGGGAACATCAGCATCGTGTAGCAGCCCGTGTCGCCGTGGAACAGCAGGTCCACGGGAGGCCGACCGTGGACCTTGCCCATGTAGGCAGGGTCCATGAACCACTTCTTGATCTCCAGGCACACGCTGGCGCTGTCGCGGTGCGGGCAGCCGGGGCAGAACGTCGGCACACGCGGCGGGGCGCTCGAAAGCTCGCCCTCGGCCGTCGAGTCGATCGTCTCGAGCTCGCGCTCAAGGGCCTCGTACTCCGCCGGGACTGTTACCCGCTGGCCCGGCGCGCTTACTTCCTTCAGCAGCGAGGCAAGCTGTGCGATCAAAATCGACGGGTGCAGCCCCCGCGTCGCCGGCAGGCCGGGCAGGCCGTTGGGAAAGCGCTTGCCCCAGACCTCCACGCCGGCCGCCTCGGCCCGGCCATCCTGGCGGTCGCGGGCGACAAGCTCGTGGATCTGCTCTTCCATGAAGCTCCGACGCTCCTCGACAACCACGATCCGCTCGCACTGCCCGGCCAACTCGCGGATCAGCGCCGGGTCCACCGGATAGCTCATGCCGAGCTTGAGGATCGGATACCGCCCGAGCTGGCCCATCTCGTGAAGGGCCTGGACGAGGTAGCCGTAGGCCAGGCCGCTGGTGACGAAGCCCACCGCCCGGCGCTTCCCGGCCGGGGCGGCGTGCTCCAGGCGATTGAGCCCCAACTCGCGAGCGACCGCCATCGCCCGCTCGAACCGCTGGGCGTAGCTTTCCTCCTGCCACCAGGTCTTGGGCGGCAGCAGGACGCGCTTGTTGAGGTCGATTGACCGGGTAGCCAGGTCAACCTTGTTGCGGGTGTTGATGTCCGGATACTGGTTGGGCCGGCACATGACGGTCCCGCCGCCGTCGGCCAGGTTCGTCGTCAGCACGACCCCCGCGATAAGCTCGCTGCGACGCGAGAGCTTGAAGGACAGGTCGACGTAGTCCTTGACCTCCTGTACGTTGGCGGGCTCTATGACGGGGATGTACAGGTGCCGGGAGATGAAGCGGCTGTCGGCGGGGACCTGGGTCGAGTCGCTCCAGGGGTCGTCGCCGTAGACGACGATTGCCCCGCCGCCGGGGTTGGCCCCGGCCAGGCTCGCAAGGGCCAGGGCGTCGGCAGCCACGTGGGCTCCGACGCTCTTGAAGACGATCATGGCGCGCAGAGGCAGCGTCTGCGTGCCGTTGAGAGCCGCCGCGGCCAGGGCCTCGTTGTTATTGATGACGGCCCGGATGCCTTTTTCGTTC
>CAYOBS010000028.1:0-3449 GCA_964402305.1 uncultured Planctomycetaceae bacterium
ATGCCGCACTCATAAGTGGTTTGGTTCGTGTTCGGGGACCGATCATAAGTCATCTCAATGCACTGCGTGCTCCAGCGAGATACGCCTTTCCAGTCTTTACCCTTGCGCCGGACAAGGCGGTCGAACCGGTTAGTTCCCCAGCGAAGGGCACGTGTGCCGGGCGTGTCCGTGTAGTACTCCTCGTTGACTGTCGAACCGGTATCGCCCGTGCCGACTATGACGAAACTCTGCTCCTCCGTCGGGAAGGAGCCAGTATACAGATCGTAGAAACCGGGAAGCGGGCGGTACTGGTTGGTATCGTTCACCACGTGAACCACCTGAAGGTCCGGCGGCAAACTCTGGTAGGGGTCCGGCGGCAGGGGCGGCGGCGGGCTCGTGACGCGGAAAGTGTCGCCGCCGGGTACCGTAAAGGTGCTGCTGACAGTATAGTGACGCGCCGTCAGCAACGTGAAATAGCCGATCGCGACGAGCGTGCCGCCATCGTCGTTGTTACCGGTTTGGTAGTTGTAGTCCCAGTTCATCCCGTAGTAATCGTTGCCGGGGGTCGTGAATGGCCAAGTGTCCGTCCCCGCGCTGGCGCCGTAGGTTACCACCGCCAGCGATGGCGCAGCCGCCAGAGTCAGGGTAACAAAGGCAGCCGGCAGAAGCAGAGACAATGTGCGTTTCGACCGAAGCATTTTTCTCTCCCTACCGCCGCCGGCAGAGCAATCCGCGGCGAAAAGGCCTCCATGGCGGGCCAGATGGCACTGACCCAGCCAACTCACGCTCTCCTCAACACCTATCACTATACACCAGGAGTGGCTGGAAGTCAATCCCCTCTTTGTAATTGGCTTTGTAATTGTGAGCGACCTGACCTGCCTGCCGGTAGGCAGGTTTCCGGGCACAGGTAAAAGGGCTCTCAGGGCGAGCCGCCGATTGCGGACCGGGTGCGCCCCGGCCGGGCGACCGCCGCCTGGGACATTTTCATTGCGGCATGACTAGATCAGCGCAACGGCAATCCGCCGGCCCAGCGAACGGGCAGCTTTGTCCATCGTCTGGAGCGTCACTGATTCATTCTCGGGATCGAGCAGGCGATCCAGCGATGCGCGCGATGTGCGCATATGCCGGGCCATCTGCGACTTGGTCAGGTTCTGGCGCTTCATCTCACGGGCAATCTGCATGCCCAGCACCCGCTTGGCTGCCGCCAGCGTCGATTCCTCCAGCAGACCCTCGTCTTTCAGAAACCCGTCGAAGGAGGACCCGAAGGCGGATTCTCGATTCGTTTCGTGCTTTGTGCTCATTGTTGCTCGCACTTCGATTCGCTTTCCCGCGCCCACAATGGAAATGTATCATTTATGGTACATGGTGTCAAGCGGATAAAGTGGTGGGATAAAGTGGTGGGAGTGGTGGGAGGAACTGAACATCTGGCACTGCCCGTGATATAGTGGGGCGCGCGGTGGTCGATGCCGGGATGGTTTGCGGCGGCCCAGTACGGAATGGTTTGGAGAAGTACGCATGTGTCTGGCGGTGCCTGGCAGGATAGTTGAGATACTCGACGGCGGCGGCAGCAATGGCGCCCCGGCCGTGGGGCCAGTGGCGACGGTTGACTTTCAGGGCAGCCGGGTCGAGGTGTCGCTGGCGATGGCCCCCGAGGCCGGCGTCGGGCAGTGGGTGCTGGTGCATGCCGGCTTCGCAATCGCCGTGCTCGACGAGGATGAAGCCAGGCGGACCTGGGAGTATCTCCAGGCCGGCGGGGTCGGCGAGATGCCCGATCAACTCCAGGCCGGCGGCGGTGAATGAGCGTGGCGGCGAGTAAGGAAAACCTTCGACAGCTTGTGTCGGCCGTGGCCGAGGCCGCCGCGGGCGTAGGCGACATGGCCCTGATGGAGATCTGCGGCACCCACACGGTCTGCCTTTTCCGCGGCGGAATCAAGTCCCTCATGCCGCCCAACGTCCGGCTGATAAGCGGTCCGGGCTGCCCGGTGTGCGTCACGAGCTGCGGCTATCTCGACGCCGCGTGCGAACTGGCGGCGCGAAAGGACGTGATAATCGCCACCTACGGCGACATGGTCCGCGTGCCGGGGCGGACCGACAGCCTCGAGGCCGCCCGCGGGCGTGGCGCGGCCGTGGAGGTGGTGTACTCCGCCCGCGACGCCGTCAAGCTGGCTCGCGAGAACCCGAGCCGCGGCGTGGTCTTCCTGGCCGTGGGGTTCGAGACGACGACCCCCGCGACGGCCGCGGCAGTGCTCGAGGCCGAGGCTGCCGGCCTGGAGAACTTCTTCATCCTGCCTGGCCACAAGGTGCTCATGCCGGCGCTGGAGGCGCTGCTGTCGTCGGACGCTACGGCGATTGACGGCTTCCTGTGCCCCGGCCACGTGAGCGTGATCATCGGCTGGGCTGCGTATCGGCCGATCGCCCGGAAGTACCGCAAGCCGTGCGTCGTGGTCGGCTTCGAGCCGGCCAACATGCTGGAGGGCATCCTGCGGCTCATCCGTCAGGCTGCCGCCGGGCAGGCGAAAGTGGAGAATGCCTACAGCGTGGCGGTCAGCGAGGCCGGCAACGCACCGGCCCGGGTGATGATCGAGCGGGTCTTTGAGCCGGCCGAGACACAGTGGCGGGCGATGGGCAGCATCCCCGCAAGCGGCCTGGCTCTGCGCGGGCCTTACGCGCGGCTGGATGCACGGGCTAAGTTTCGCGTCGAGTTCGGCCCGGACTACGAGCCGCCCGGCTGCCGCTGCGGCGAAGTAATCCAGGGCAGGATCGAGCCGCCATCCTGCGGGCTCTTCGGCGTGAAATGCTCCCCCGCGACGCCCGTCGGCCCGTGCATGGTCTCCAGCGAGGGCACGTGCGCGGCATGGTACAAATACAACCTTCACCGTCACCGGTAAAGCCGGTGACGGGGAAGGAAATTCGAAATTCGAAATCCCAAATCCTAAACAAATTCAAAACTCGAAATTCAAATGACCAAAACGCAAGAATTCGGTACGAAGGACGGATACCGGCGTTTGCACGAGCAGTTTTCTTTGTTTTGAATTTCGGATTTTGAGTTTGTTTCGGATTTAGAAATTAGGATTTAGGATTTCGATCTCTGAGCAAGGATCACAAGTGACCAAAGGCAGCGACATCGGCGAAGGCACAGAGGGTGAGAAGGTCGTCTTAGCCCACGGCGGAGGAGGCGAGCTCACTCGACGCCTGCTGGCCGAGCGGATCGTGCCCAAGCTGGCCAACGACCTGCTGGCCCCCCTGGCCGACGGCGCGGTGATCGACCCGCCGCCCGGCAGGCTTTGCATGACCACCGACGCCTTCGTGGTCCAGCCGCTGGAGTTCGCCGGCGGGGACATCGGCAGGCTCGCCGTATGCGGCACCGTGAACGACCTGGCCGTAATGGGCGCCAAACCGCTGGCGCTGAGCCTGGCACTGGTGCTGGAGGAGGGCCTGGACCTGGACCTGCTGGACCGCGTGATGGACTC
>CAYOBS010000028.1:3549-18649 GCA_964402305.1 uncultured Planctomycetaceae bacterium
TGCTGAGTGCGAACCATGCATGAGATGTCCATAGCCGACGGGGTTCTGCGGGCCGTGCTGGACGCGGCCGGGCCGTGCGGCGCGCGGCGAGTAGATCGCGTCGAACTCGCCGTCGGGCAGATGCGCCTCGTCGTGCCGGAGGCCCTTGTAATGGCCTGGCAGGTCGTCAGCGAGGGCACAATCGCGGCCGGGGCCGAGCTGGCCATCGTCGAGATGCCAATGGAGGCGCGGTGCAGGCGATGCGGACGCCAGTTCGCCCCGCAAATCGACAACTACCTGTGCCCCGGCTGCGGGCTGGCCGATGTGGACATACTCGCCGGCGACGATATCATCCTGAAGTCCGTGGTGTGCGACGTGGAGCAGCCTTCGGGCGATGGCAAACCCAATGCCAACAATGCCAACAATGCCCCAAAGGCCAATGCATTGGACGCATAGGAAATAGGTCCATAAGTCCTCTATGGGTCCTATGGGACCCATAAATACCAAGCCCATAGAGAGCAGGCAGCCAGGCACATGAAGATAAACGTGATCAAGAGCGTTCTGGACGCCAGCGACGCGCTGGCGAACGTCAACCGCGGGCGGATGGACGCCGTCGGCCTGACGTGCATCAACATCCTCAGCGCGCCGGGCAGCGGCAAGACCACGCTGCTGGAGAAATCGCTGCCGATGCTGCCGGCGGGCGTGCGGACGGCGGTGCTCGTCGGCGACCTCCAGACAACCCGCGACGCCGAGCGGCTCGAGCACTCCGCCGCCCAGGTCGTGCAGATCAACACCGGCAGCGGATGCCACCTCTCGCCCAGCCAGATCGCCCAGGGCCTCGACGCCATGGACCTGACCGCCATCGACTACCTGTTCATCGAGAACGTCGGCAACATGGTTTGCCCGGCCGCGTTCGACCTCGGCGAGCACCGCCGGGCCGTGCTGCTGTCCGTGCCGGAGGGCGACGACAAGGTCGCCAAGTACCCCACGCTATTCCAGAAGGCCGACGTGATCCTGCTGACCAAGATCGACCTGGCGGAACTGCTCGAATACAACTTCGGCCGCGTCTACGACGACCTGTCGCGGATCAACACGGCTGCGCCTGTGCTGAGGCTCTCGATGCGCAGCGGCGAGGGCCTGGGCGCCTGGCTGGACTGGCTGATCGCCCAGCGCCCGGCGAAGTGACGAAGAACAAGGTGAGTAATCGCGGAGAGCGCCGAGAGCGCAGAGAAAATAAGAGAGAACATGAAAGGCCAGCAAATGAGCATTCAACGCAATGACGCACAGGACACGCGCCGGACCCGTCGCGACTTTCTTCGGGCCATCGGCTTTGGCGCTGCCGTCGCGGCCGGCGGGTTGGGCGCGCGGCGACTCATTGCGCAAGACGCCGCCGCTGCCCCGGCCCCCGCCACTTCCCCCGCCCCGGCCCCAGCCGCCGCCTCGCGGGCGAACGACAAGCGCCCCAACATCCTGTTTGCCCTGGCCGACGACTGGTCCTGGCCATTGGCGTCCATCGCCGGCGACAAGGTCGTCAAGACGCCCACCTTCGACCGCGTCGCGAAAGAGGGCGTGCTGTTCAGCCGCGCGTTCGTGGCGGCGCCGTCATGCTCGCCCAGCCGGGCCGCGATACTCACCGGACAGTGGCACTGGCGGCTCGAACAGGGGATCAACCTCTGGGGCACCCTGCCCGCGAAGTTCCCCGTCTACCCGGACGTGCTCGAGCAGGCAGGCTACCACGTGGGCTTCACCCGCAAGGGCTGGGGTCCCGGCAGCGACACCGCCGGCGGGCGGACGCGAAACCCCGCGGGCAACTCGTTCAAGGACTTCGGCTCGTTCCTCAAGTCCCGTCCGGCGGGCAAACCGTTCTGCTTCTGGTTCGGCAGCCACGACCCCCATCGGAGCTACAAGCTCGGCTCTGGCGTCGCCGGCGGGATGAAGCTCGCCGACGTTAGCGTGCCGCCCTGCCTGCCCGACAGCGAGACCACGCGGTCGGACCTGTGTGACTACTTCTTCGCGGTCCAGCGCTTCGACCGCGACACCGGTGAGATCATCAAAGCCATCGAGGACGCCGGCGAACTGGACAACACGCTGGTGGTCATCTCCGGCGACAACGGCCTGCCGTTCCCCAGGTGCAAGGCCAACCTCTACGACACCGGCACGAACGTCCCGCTGGCTGTGCGCTGGCCGGCAAAGGTCAAGGGCGGCCGCGTCGTCGAAGACTTCGTCAGCCTGGCCGACCTGTGCCCGACGTTCCTCGAAGCCGCCGGCCTCAAGCCCCTGGAGTGCATGACCGCGCGAAGCTTCATGAATGTCCTGGCGGCCAAGAGCGGCGGGCAGGTCGATGCCAAACGCGACCACGTCCTGACCGGCATGGAACGCCACGCCAACGCCCGCGCGGGCCTCGTCGGCTACCCAATGCGTGCCTTCCGCACCGCCGAGTACCTATACATCCGCAACTTTGCCCCCGACCGCTGGCCGGCAGGCGACCCCGATGCCTACCGCGACATCGACGGCGGACCCACAAAGGCCTACATGCTCCAGCACCGCGACGACCCAGCCGTCAAACCGCTGTTCGAGCTCGCCTGCGGCAAGCGCCCGGCCGAGGAACTCTACGACATCAAGAAGGACCCCGGCCAACTCAAGAACATCGCGGCCGACCCGGCCTACGCCGAAACCCTCAAGAGCCTCTCCGCCGCCCTGATGGCGGAACTCAAAGCCACCGGCGACCCGCGCATTGTCGGCGGCGCCGAGATAATCGACACCTATCCCTACGGCGGCGGAGGCGGCGGGGCAAAGAAGAAGGCCGCCGACAAGGCTAAGGCCAAGGAATAACTCGCAACCCGATTGAATCACATGCGGTAGCGGCGGGCCTGAGTCGAACGCCAGAGCTTCCCTGAGTCGGCAAAGAAATATGCCCTTACGGGCACACTACAAACGCCAGAGGCACGATCCAATCGCACGCGGAGCGTTCGTAGTGACGCCGTCCCCTTGGGGGCAGGAAGGCGTTATGTTTCTTGGCAACGGCTGCCGCACGAGATTCATTCAGGATGCGTATAATCCCCCTCTGATGTTTCTATCTATTGCTCTTCTCCGGGCCTCTGCGTCTTGTGGTCATCCTTTCGAGGCGGCCGGGTCCTGGCGGAAGGTCTGGCGGAGCATGTCGTAGAGTTGCCCGTGGCGGGCGGCGAGCTGGCGGGGGGCCTTGAAGAAGTACTCAGTCGAAACGGCGAAGAACTCCTGCTCGTTGGTGAAGGCGTAGGCGGGCATGTCGTCCCAGTCGTCGCGGTGCTGCTCGGGGGCAGAGCGGCCATCGTCGGAGCCGGGGCGGCGATTGTCCGGGCCGGCGGGGGCGTGGGCTTCGCCGTTTTGCGGGGCCGGGGCGGCGTCGGATTCATCATCGTCCATATCCTCGATGGCGTCGGCGCGGCGGCGCTCGCTGTCGCGGCCTAGCTCATGGTGGACGAGGTCCAGCCACTCGCGGATGCGGTCTCGCGGCAGCCAGGCCGGGACGCCGTCAATGGCGCCGTCGCCCTCGTCGACGAGGTGCGCGAACTCGTGTATGCCCACGTGCATCTTGTCGCGCGAACGGGAAAAGCCGCGAAACAGGTCCGCCTTGGAGAGGATCAGCGTGCCGTGGAACGAGCCGCCGCGGTTGCCGACCATGCCGAGCATCGGGTCGAGGTCGTCGTCGTAGTCATACTCTGTCGGCTTGGCGACGAACTCGCCCGGCTTGATGAGCACCTCGCGGAGCGTGGAATACTCCCAATCCGGAAAGCCCAGGATGGGAATGACCGCGCTGGCGGCGACCAGGACGCGGACAGCGTCGTCGACCTCGCAGCCGGCGCCGGTGATGGGCGTCTCGTCGAGGAAAATGGCGGCAAGCTGGCGGAATCGCTCCTTGGCGGCGGGGTCCAGATTTCGGTAGTACGCCACCCGGCTGTCGAGTATGGTGGCGAGGTTGTCGGCCAGGCCGCGGCGGATAATCTGCCGCCGGCGGCGCATGACCCGCGTGCCGAAGCGATAGAGCAACAGTCCCGCGGCGAGGGCGAGGCAAAGCGCCACGGCCGTGGGAATCAGGCCGAGGTCCACGACGAATCCCACGGTCGAGATCGTGGCCGCGATGACCACTGCCAGAACGGCCGACCATCGCCTGTTCGCGCTGATTCGCCGCGGGGTGGGGATCATGGCTTGCTCGTCGCCTCCGTCGCGGCGGGCGGCTCGGGCGGCCTGGAGGCCCGCCCGGCGTTCGCGAGGCCGGCGCGGTCCGCGGCAACGTCCTGACCTGCCTGTGTCATGAGCCTTTCCTGTCCTTGGCGAGCGAGGTGCGAGCCGGCAATTTCGGCGCGGCGCCGGCGTCGCCAACACCGGCCTGGCCGGCAAATAATGCTATGCCCGCGCCTCGGCGCCAGTATCCCACATCCCCCGGCCAATCACAAGGGCCAGGCGCAGCCTCGCGACGAAGCCCATTTCCAATGGGCGAGAATGGCGCCTCCTGGAGGGATCAATCCAGGTGCGCGGACGTGGCGTCTGGAGCCAGGGCTTCCCTATGGCACCTTCGGTCCGCCGGAAGCGATCTTCTTTTGCCGCCATTGCCCCGCCAAGCGCAAGAAAAATGTCGCCAAGACTTTGCCTTTGCGGCCCGGGCGGGGAATAATGGACTGTCGGCGCTCGCAGCGCCGGTGCAATTCCTCGTTTGGAAAGGACAGACCTATGAAGAAGCTGCTGGTTCGGCTGGTCTTTGCGGTGATCGTGATCGTGGTGGTCGCCGGGGTCGTGGGGTATATCTACCTTGACGTTATTGCCAAGAAGGCCGTGGAGACCGGCGGCACGTACGCCATGGGCGTTGACACGACGGTCAACAAGGTCAGCCTGCGCCCCTTCGCCGGGCAGTTGCAGATGCAGGGGCTTACGGTCGCCAACCCCCAGGGCTTTAGCGGGGTGCATCTGATGCAGACGGGCACTTTCGAGCTTGAAATGGTGCCCAGCAGCCTGATGGATAAGACGATCTTGCTCAAGAAGTTCGAGCTTGACGGGCTGGACATGTACATCGACCAGCAGATGCCCAGGAGCAACATCTCGGTCATCATGGACAACCTCAAGAAGCTCGGCTCCGGTGAGAAGCCCAAGGAGGAAAAGCCGTCAGAGGGCAAGAATATCCGGGTGGATTTAATCACCATCCGCAACGTGGTTGCCCACGTGAAGGTGCTCGCCGGGCGGGAACTTACGATCAAGATCCCCGAGATTCAGTTGAAAAACGTCACCGGCGACAACGCCGCCGGAGTGGCCCTGCCGGTGCTTGTGGCGAGGATTCTCCCGGCAATCGTTACCGCCGTGCTCGAGTCCGGCAAGGGCGTGCTGCCGCCGGAACTGGCGATGGCCCTGCGCGGCGACGTCTCGGCCTTGACGGCGCAACTGGGCGGACAGGCGCAGCAGATGGTCAAGGGCGTGCAGGGCGAGATCGGCAAGACTGTCGGCAGCGTGCTGGGCAAGGACGCCAACCAGCCCAAGACCCCCGGCGGCGGCCTGCTGGATGGGATTCTTGGCGGGAAGAAGAAGTAGAAGAAGAAACAGAAGAAACGTTTCAACGCAGAGCACGCAGAGAACGCAGAGGATGAGGCAAGGGAAGAAGGGAAACGAAAGAGCGAGTAGAAACGGAGAGAAAACGCAACGGGATTTCTTCCGTTTCTAATTCCTAATCTTCTCTGCGCTCTCTGCGTGCTCTGCGTTGAAACGCTGTTTCTGCTTTTCCTTCTGTTTCTTCTTCTCTCCCGCCGTCACCCGAATCGCTTGGCGATGACGTACAGCGGCGAGAAGATTTTCGCGTCGACCTTCACGCCGGTCCGCGCGCGGTCGTCAAGGTAGTCAAGCAGGCCATCGAGCGGGGCTTCGTGGACGGTGATGTCCTCGTTGCGGTCCCCGCCGCCAGGGCCAACCTTCGTAAGCTCGGTTGCAAGGAAGAACGTGATGTGCTCGTCGCACAGGCCGGCCGAGGGAACGCCGTCGAACAACAGTTCCATCCGGCCGGCGTCGTAGCCGGTCTCCTCGACGAGTTCCCGTCGCGCGGCCGCCTCCAGCGGCTCGGCCTCCTGGCCGGGCAAATCGCCGACAAGCCCGGCCGGCAGCTCGATCACCCTGCTTGACACCGGCGGGCGGTACTGTTCCACCAGCACGATCTTCCCATCATCCGTCAGCGCCACGATGCACACGATGCCGGTTATGTTCTTGCGCTGTACGAACTCCCAACTGCCGCGCATGACCAGGTCCAGGTGCGAGCCCCGCCAGATGATCCGCTTGTCGTCGTTTGTCACGTGCGCTGCCTTCCGTTGTCAGTAGCCGGTAGCCGATTAAGAATGGGACCGATAGGACCTATGGGACGGATAGATGAAAGGGATCTGACAGTCCAAGGCTTCAACGTCCTATTAGTCTCATAGGTCCTATCTGTCCTATAAGTCCCATCCCGGCCACCGGCTACGGGCTACCGGCTACCAAATCACCCGTACGCGCCGAAGCCGAAGAACCAGTGCTTCTTGGCGAATCTGTACGCCCAGTGCTTCTCGGGTATCTCTTGCCCGCTCATGTGATGGCTGCACAGCGGGCACTTTGCCGCCAGCTCGGCGTAGCCGGCGGCCCGGCCCGTAGTGTCCTTCGCCCTGCGGGCCTTGAAAAACTCGCCCATCTCGCCAGGCCGCTCCAGGAAGACGCACCCGCGCGTCCGCTCGGCCACGAACTGTCTGAAGTCCCGCAGGAAGGTCGAGCCCTCGATCTGGGCGACAAGGTCGTCGCTGTCGTTGACGTTCTCGGCCGCGAATTGGATCGGCGGGCACGGCTCGATGTCGCCCCACGGGTTTATGTGGTAGCTCATCCCAGCCGCCGCGGGGCACAGGGCCCGCCCGTGGTCGTCGTAGTAAGTGTCGACGATGACGATCGGCTTGCGGCATCGCATGTCCACGACGAACCGCCGCAGCTCGACCATCTGCTCAGCCGTCAGGGCAAGCTCCGGGCACGGGTTTGGCCCCGAGGGCCTGTAGCCGTAGTACCAGACGTAATGCGCGCCAAGCTCGATCATCCGGTCGAGGTACTTCTCGTTGACCATGTCGGCAAAGTTGGACCGGCAGACGCTTGTGGCGGCGCCGGTTACCAGCCCGTGCCGCAGGCAGTTGGCCAGCCCGGCGATGCTTCGGCCCAGCACATCCCGCCCGCCGCGGCGCCGGTCGCTGACGGCCTCGCTGCCCTCGATGCTGACAAGAGGCGTGACGTTGCCCGCGGCGGCAAGCCTGGCCGCGACGTCGTCGGTGAGCATCGTGCCGTTGGTGAACAACTGGAAGTAGCAGCGCGGGTGTTTCTCGAAGATCGCCATCACATCCGGGTGCAGCAGCGGCTCGCCGCCCATGATGCCGAAGAACCGCACGCCCTGCCCGCCGGCCTGGCGGATGATCCGCTCGATGGTCTCGATGTCCATCCGCGACCGCGGGGCGTCCGTGCTGACCCAGCAGCCCTGGCAGCGCAGGTTGCACTCGTTGGTGATCGACAGGAACAGGAACGGCGGGAACTGCCCGCCGGCGGCGATGCGGCGGTGGAACTTGCGGATGGCGCGCATGTTGCCCAGTCCGAAGTTGACAGCCAGCTTCCACAGCAGCCTCGGCCGGGTCGTCGTAAGCATTCGCCAGGCGAGTCGAAAGGTCATTGACACTCCACATTCGCCCGCCCGCGCCGCCACAAGCGACGAACCAAGGCCAGCCCGCGGGCTCCGCGAGGGCCGCGCAAACAATCGCCGCCCATTATACAGCCCGGCCGCGTGGTTGCCAAACGGCATGCTCACGCGGAGCGTTCGCCATAGGTCCTATAGGACCCATAGGACCTATCCGCGCCAGCAAGGCGCTTTGGAAAATAAGCCGGTACGCTACGGAGGCAAGGGCGTTAGAATTGGCGGAAGACGCTTTTGACATGTGACATGTGACGTGTGATGTGCGCGACATGTCCGCCCCAACGGAGTTGCCGGCGATGAAGAAGGTCACCTGGCTCGCCGCGGTGTTGACGCTCGAATCGATATTGGGCGTTGCGCCTGCCCCGGCGGGGCGGGCCGCGGCCCCTGCGCCTGTTCCGGCGGAGTCGTCCGAGCTGGCGGCGCAGCTCAAGGCGGGCAAGCTGGGTTTCCAGCGGCTTGTGGTCATCCAGCGGCAGGTTCTCAACCCCACGCACGTATACACGTACCACCAGGAAGGCTTCCAGGCCGGCGGGGGTCTGTTCGTTTATGACCTCGCCGAAGGCAAGCTGCATCGGCTCGTCGACGCCGGGAGCGGGCAGATCATCGACTGCGATCCGTCCTACGATGGGCGGACGCTGCTGTTCTCGTGGCGAAAGGCCGGCAACGACGTCTACCAGGTCTACTCGCTGGCCATCGACCCGGCCACGGCTCTGGCGGCCGGCGAACCCAAAGCCTTAACGCAAGGCAAAGACTACAATTACAACGCGTGCTGGCTGCCCGACGGCGGGATCGCGTTCCTCTCGACCCGCAAGAGCCAGTTCGCCTACTGCTGGACCAGCCCGGTGGGCATCCTACATCGCATGAACCCCGACGGGACCAATCAGAGGAAGATCTCCGCCAACTATCTCAACGACTTCACGCCGTCGGTGACCAACGACGGGCGGATAATCTACGGCCGGTGGGAGTACGTCGATCGCCCGGCCATCCCCATCCAGAGCCTCTGGACGATCAATCCTGACGGCACGGCCCTTCGGGTGTACTACGGCAACCGCGTGCTGAGCCCGGCGACGTTCATCGAGCCGCGGGCCGTCCCCGGCAGCGGCGCGATCCTATGCACCATGACGGCCCACAACGGCCCGTGCCGCGGCGCCGTCGGCCTGATCGATCCCATCCACGGCGACAACGCCCAGGAGTCCATCCGCAACCTGACGCCGGAGATAGACATCGGCCAGGTTGACAAGGGCGACGGCAACCATGTCCACGGGCCGTACGAAAGCCCGTATCCGCTGGGCGGGGAACTGTACCTGGTCAGCAAGGCCGGGACGATCCTGCTTCGCGACTTCCACTGCGCCAGGCAGGTGACCGTCCTGCCGGGCGAGGGCAGGCTTGGCTTCTATGGCGCCCAGCCGCTTGCCGCCAGGCCAAGGCCCCCGGTCGTGCCGAGCACCCTGCCAGAAAACGCCGAGCCTTTCGCCACGGTGTTGCTCCAGAACGTCGATCAGGGCCTTGGCGGCGCGGCAGCGCCTGGCGAGATCAAGCAGATCGCCGTCGTTCAGGAGATCGAGAAGGGCGCCCTGGCGGATGTCAGCAAGCGGGCGTTCGGCTTCCAGTTCCCGGTCGTCTCGTGCGGGGCGACGTACGCCCCCAAGAAGGTCTGGGGCTACGCCGACGTGGCGCCCGACGGCTCGGCCGCGTTCAAGGTGCCTGCCGGGGTGCCGATTTACTTCATTGCCCTGGACGCCAACGGCATGGCCGTGCAGCGGATGCGGAGCTTCACGCACATGATGAGCGGCGAGGTGCAGGGCTGCATCGGCTGCCACGAGCCGCGGACTTCGACGAGCCCGGCGCTTGGCCACCCGTCGGCGCTGCGCCGCCTGCCGCAGTCGCTGGCGCCGCCTCAGTGGGGCGTCCACGGCTTCGGCTACTCCCGGATAGTCCAGCCGGTGCTGGACAAGTTCTGCGTGCGATGCCACAACGCCGCCGATGCGCCCAAGGGCCTGGACCTTTCGGGCGACATGACGGACTACTTCAACGTCTCCTACGAGATGCTTGCCCGCCAGGGCGAGCCCGGGCAGAACCCCTACACGAGTTGGATCCCAACCTACAACGGCCAGGAGGCCAACATTCTCCGCATAGCTCCGCGAAGCTGGGGTTCACCGGTCAGCAAGCTCGCGCAGGTTGTCAGCGCCGGCCACCCGGACAAGGACGGCGTCAAGCGCCTCAACGACATGGATGATGCCTCGAAGCGGCGGATTTACGCATGGATCGACCTCAACGTGCCATACTACGCCACGAGCCTGTCGAACTATTACGAACTCCAGGGCTGCCGGCGGATGTACCCGGACGGGCTTGACGCGGCGATCCAGGATGTCGCCGGCCGGCGATGCGTTTCATGCCACAAGGCCGACGGGAATGGCAACGTCCAACTGCCTCAGACCGAATGGATCCGCATCGGCCATCCCGAAAGGAACGGTTTCCTGGCTGCCCCGCTGGCCAGGAAGGACGGCGGCACGGGCAAGTGCGGCCAGGCCGTCTTCGAGTCCACAAACGATCCCGACTACCGGAAGATCCTCAAGACCTTCGAGCCGATTGCTGAGCAGCTAAGAAAGAAGCCGCGAATGGACATGATCGACCTCAAGGACATTCCTGAAGTGTGTTCTGAAAAGAAGTAGGTAGGGAGTAGTAGTTAGTAGGTAGGGAGTAGGAGGAAGAAGAAAGAAGTAAGAAGTAGTTAGCAGATAGGAAGAAGGGAGTGGGAAGTAAGAAGTAGTTAGCAGATAGGAAGCAGGAAGGAAGAAGCAGGATCTACTCCCTGCTTGCCAATGGCTTGCGGCTTCTCCTTTCCTTCTTCTTCTTCTTCTCCCTATCTACTAACTACTTCTTACTACTTCCTTCCTGAGGCACGATGCAAATGAGAACCGCCATTTCGTTTGTGCTGACCCTTGCGGTTGCCGTCGCCGCTTCATTCGCCGCCAAGCGCGCGCCGGCGGGCAAGCCGGCGCCTGAACTGCTCGACGAGGCGCTTGAGGGGGCAATGATGGGCGTCGAGGAGATCGTCTTCGCCGAGCGCCACGACGGCCGGGACGCTCACTGGTACGCCAACTTCGCTTATTACGCCCGCAGCGACGACGACAAGGCATACGGCCCGCCCGGCGGGCGGCTGATGCGGCTGGGCCTTCGCAGCGGCAAGACCGCCGTCATCTTTCAGGATCCCAACGGCAGCATCCGCGATCCGCAGGTACACTACGACGGCAAGCGGATCATCTTCGCGTACCGCCGCGGCGGCTACGAGCACTTCCACCTTTACGAGATCAACCTCGACGGCTCGGGCCTGCGGCAGGTTACGCCCGACGCGACGTACGACGACTTCGAGCCGACGTACATGCCCGACGGCGGCATCGTGTTCGTTTCGTCGCGGTGCAAGCGGTGGGTCAACTGCTGGCTGACGCAGGTGGCTGTGCTGTACCGCTGCGACGCCGACGGCGGGAACATGAGGCCCATCTCCAGCAACAACGAGCAGGACAACACCCCCTGGCCCCTGCCGGATGGGCGGGTGCTCTACCAGCGATGGGAGTACGTGGACCGCAGCCAGGTCCACTACCACCACCTCTGGACGGTCAACCCCGACGGCTCAGCCCAGATGGTCTACTTCGGCAACAAGGTTCCCGGCGTCGTGATGATCGACGCCAAGCCGATCATTCCCGCACCCGGTGCGCCGCCGGCGCGAACCAACCGCATCGTCTCATTGTTCTCTCCAGGACACGGGCAGAAAGAGCACGCCGGGGCGATCTGCATCGTCGATCCCGACGCCGGGCCGGATGAGAGTACATCCGTGCGGGCCATCCCCGGCGGAAACCAGTTCCGCGACCCGTGGGCGTTCTCCGAGCACCTGTTCCTGGCCGCACGAGGCAGGCAGATCCTGCTGATGGACGATCGCGGGCGATCACACACGCTTTACGAGTCCGCCGCCGCCGAAGTCCACGAGCCCCGGCCGGTGATGCCGCGGCCGCTGGAAAAGATCATCGCCTCGCGTGTAGACACCACCAAGCCAACCGGCAAGTTGTTCCTTGCCGACGTTACCCGCGGGACCAACATGGCCGGCGTCAAGCCGGGCGAGATCAAGAAGCTGCTGATCCTCGAAACGCTGCCCAAGCCCATCAATTACACCGGCGGGATGGACCCGCTGAGCCACGGCGGGACGTTCACGCTGGAGCGGGTGCTCGGCACGGTACCGGTCGAGCCGGATGGCTCGGCCTACTTCGAGGTGCCCGCCATGCGGAGCGTGTTCTTCGTCGCGCTGGACGCCAACGACCTGTCCGTCAAGCGGATGCAGAGCTTCGTCACCGTCCAGCCGGGCGAGACGCTAAGCTGCGTCGGGTGCCACGAGTACCGCCCCGAGGTTCCCGTCGCCAACCGCACACGGGCCGTCACGCGGCCCGTCAGCGTAATCGCACCCATCGCCGGCGTGCCGGATGTGCTGGACTTCCCGCGCGACATCCAGCCGATCCTGGACCGCCACTGTGTGGCGTGCCACGACTACCGCAAGACCGACAAGGGCGGCCCGCGCAGCGGCGGGGTCATCCTCACCGGCGACCGCGGACCGATGTTCAGCCATTCGTACATCACGCTGACGGTCCGCGGGCAGTTCATCGACGGGCGGAACCAGCCCGCCAGCGACTACAACCCGCGCGCGCTCGGCTCGGCCGCAAGCCCGCTGATGAAAAAGATCGGCGCAAAGGGGTTCGACTCGTCGCCGGCCGCAAGTCATCACGGGGTGAAGGTGTCCGCAATCGAGGCCGCGACGATCCGCCTGTGGATCGACAGCGGCGCGGCCTACCCGGGCACGTACGCGGCCCTGGGCAGCGGGACCATCGGCGGCTACTACGAGAACAAGATGGTCGGCGCCGACTTCGCCTGGCCGCAGACCAGGGCCGCCGCCGAGGCGATGGCTCGCCGCTGCGACTCCTGCCACAACGGCCCCGTCCGCCTGCCGCACGCCCTTAGCGATGAGACCCAACTGAGCTTCTGGCAACCTGGGGCCGAAGACCCGCAAGTGAAGTCATCCCGGCATTTCCTGTTCAACCTCTCGCGGCCGGAGCTTTCGCTGATCGTGCTGGCCCCGCTGTCGCCAAAGGCCGGCGGCCTGGGAATGTGCCTCCGCGACCCAAAGACCGGCAAGATCGAAAAACAAATCGCGGTCTTCGACTCCACCGACGACCCGGACTACCGTGTACTGCTTGCCATGATGCAGGCCGGCAAGGCCCGCCTGGAAGAAATGGGCCGGTTCGACATGCCGAGCTTCCGCCCGCCCATGCCGTACATCCGCGAGATGCGGCGATACGGCATCCTGCCCGCGACGATCAAGCCCGGCGAAAGCGTCGACTACTACGCCGCCGACCGGGCCTACTGGAAGAGCTTCTGGTGGCCGGCGAAAGAATGAGAACTGATCGCGGAGGACGCGGGGCCGAAGATAAACCAGCCATATGGCCCCATAAGTCCCATAAGTCCTATGAGTCCTATGGGACCTATAGGACCTATGGGATCTATGAGACCCATAGGACCTGTTGTTTCCTCCGCGTTCTCCGCTTGGCGTTCTTCCGGTGAACTTTTTTCACATTTAGCCTATCAATATCTTGCACAATTCCAGCCGATTGTGATATAATCCGGGATTCTTTGCACCCCGGAGGGTTCGAGGTCGCCTGCTTCATCCCCTGGATAAGGACGGCAGCAGCCTCGGATACTCCCCCGGCGCGCCGGGGTCGCCGCCAGGGCGGCGCCTGGATTATGACTGGACTAGAGAGATTATGAAACGGCTTAGCAAAATACGCAACATCGGAATATCGGCTCACATCGATTCGGGCAAGACGACGCTCAGCGAGCGGATCCTGTTCTACGCGGGGCGGATTCACCGCATGCAGGAGGTCCACGGCGGCACCGGCGGGGCGACGATGGACTACATGGAGCTGGAGCGCGAGCGCGGCATAACAATCACAAGCGCCGCCACGCAGGTCGAGTGGAACGACTGCGTGATCAACCTCATCGACACGCCGGGGCACGTCGATTTCACCGTCGAGGTCGAGCGGTCGCTGCGCGTTCTCGACGGGGCGATAATGGTCCTTTGCGCCGTGGGCGGCGTGCAGAGCCAATCGGTTACCGTCGACCGCCAGATGAAGCGTTACCGCGTGCCGCGAATCGCCTTCATCAACAAGATGGACCGCACCGGGGCCGACCCGCAGCGGGTCCGGCGCGACATGATCGAGAAGCTCGCGCTGAACGTCGTGCCGATCCAGCTCAACATGGGCGCCGGCGAGGACTTCACCGGCGTGATCGACCTGGTGACGATGCGGACGATCGTCTTCGAGGGCGACAACGGCGAGAAGGTAGTCCGCGGCGAGATTCCGGCCGGGTACGTCGAGCCCGCGCTCGAGGCCCGCGCCGAGATGCTCGAGGCCGTCAGCATGTACAACGACGATCTGATGGAACTGCTGATGGAGGACAAGCCCGTCGGCGAGGCCATGATTTACGAGACGATAGCGCTGGCTACGATCAACCGCGACATCGTGCCGCTGATGCTGGGCACGGCCTTCAAGAACAAGGGCGTCCAGCCGCTGATGGACGCGGTGTGCGACTATCTTCCCAGCCCGCTTGACCGCACGGCCTTTGCCCGCGACCACGACAACGAGGGGGCAGAGACGCCGCTTAACTGCGACCCGGAGGCCCCGGCGGTGGCGATGGTCTTCAAGATCGTCGATGAGACGTTCGGGCAGCTCAGCTACACGCGAGTCTACCAGGGCCGGATCGCGCGGGGCGGCATCTACCGCAATGCGAGGACGAACAAGACCCTCCGCGTCGGGCGGATCGTGCGGATGCACGCCGACGACCGCAAGGACGTCGACGAGGCCCGCCCGGGCGACATCGTGGCGATGGTCGGCGTCGAATGCGCCAGCGGCGACACGCTCTGCGGCGAGGGAGTGAACTACTCGCTGGAGAGCATTTTCGTGGCCGACCCGGTCATCAGCCTGTCGCTGACCCCGGCCAGCAGCGCCGACCAGGACCGCATGGCCAAGGCCCTCCACCGGTTTATGAAGGAGGACCCGACTTTCCGCGTCTCCACCGACCCGGAGACCGGCGAGACGCTGATCGCGGGCATGGGCGAGCTGCACCTGGACGTGTACGTCGAGCGGATGCGCCGCGAGTACAAGGCCCACATCACCGTCGGGGCGCCCAACGTCAGCTACCGCGAGGCCCCGACCGTCGAGGCAAAGTTCGACTACCGCCACAAGAAGCAGACAGGCGGCTCCGGTCAGTACGCGCACGTCGTCGGGCGGGTCATGCCGCTGCCCCACGACGCGGACGCGCCGTACGAGTTCGAGGACAACGTCCGCGGCGGGCGGATTCCGCGCGAGTACATCCCGG
>CAYOBS010000029.1:0-18634 GCA_964402305.1 uncultured Planctomycetaceae bacterium
GTTCCAGGTTCCAGGTTCCGTCGTTGGTCTCCCCACCGGCTACCGGCTACCGGCTACGGGCTACTACATCAGCGGGCCATCGCCTCGAGGTGGCGGAGGAATTCCTCGTTGCTGGGGAACTTTTCGAGGGCCCGCAGGAGTTGGGGCAGTTCCTCATCGACACTGAGGCTGCTGAGTGTTCGGCGGAGCATGTGGAGCTTGGGCAGCTTCCACGGGTCGACCAGCAGTTCTTCTTTTCTCGTGCCGCTCTTTGGTATGGACACAGCCGGCCAGATGCGGCGTTCGGCGAGTTTTCGGTCGAGTTGGAGTTCCATGTTGCCGGTGCCCTTGAATTCCTCGAAGATCAGGTCGTCCATCCGGCTGCCGGTTTCCACCAGTGCGGTGGCAAGTATTGTCAGGCTGCCGCCGCCTTCGACTTTGCGTGCGGCGCCGAACTGTCGTTTGGGGATCTCAAGTGCGCGGATGTCCATGCCGCCGGTCATGGTTCGGCCGGAGGTCTCTATGGAGCGGTTGTAGGCCCGGCCGAGGCGAGTGAGGCTGTCCAGCAGTATGACGACGTCCTGGCCGAACTCAGCCATTCTCTTGGCGCGTTCGATGGTGAACTCGGCTGCCCGGACGTGGCTGGAGACTTCCTGGTCGTTGTTGGAGGCGACGATCTCGGCTTTCTCGCACTTTCGTTTGAAGTCCGTGACTTCTTCGGGCCGTTCGTCGACCAGCAGGATGAAGACGTAGCACTCGGGGCTGTTGATTGCGATGGCGTTTGCCATCTGCTGGAGGAGGATGGTCTTGCCCGCTCGCGGCGGGGCGACGATGAGGCCCCTCTGGCCCTTGCCGACGGGGCAGATGAGGTCCAGCACGCGCATTTCCATGGGCCCGCCCGGCGTTTCGAGCTTCATCATGGGGTGCGGATCGACGACGGTCATCTCCTGGAAGGGGATGATGTCGGTGTATTCTTCCGCGGGCCGGCCGTTGATCTTGGTCAGAACCTCGAGCTTCGGTCCGCCCTTTTTCTTGGATGGGGCCAGCACCTTGCCCTCCACGAACAGGCCGGTGCGCAGGCCGGCATGGCGGACATAGTCCTTGCCGACGAAGATGTCGCCCGGCGTGGCGCGGTAGTTGTTCTTCGCCTGCCGGAGGAAGCCGTAGCCCTTCTCCGTGATCTCGAGGACGCCGGAACCCATGATCATCCGGGCATCCTGATCCTGCGACTTGTCGCTCCTGGTCTGGTCATCCATGGCGGCAGACTGCTGATTCATTGCAGAAACCTTCCTAAACGATATCCCACTGTGAACAATCCATTCAACGAAACCACCGAGCCGCTGAGTGGTGCGGAACCAGAGTCAAATGCCGAGGCCGGACCCGTGGAGGCTCGCCCCTCCGCTGCCCCCCCAAACCGGATCGCCGCCAACTGCCATGCCGGACCTGTCAGGCGGCAGATCGCTGAGTCGCTCCTCAAGAAGCATGATACAACATGCTCGGCAAAAAACAACTTTTTCCCACCATCTCCTTTTGCATCATAGTGCTTCAGCGGCCGCTAAGCAAGCCTCAGCCAGGTCTATTTTTCCCTCGTACCACGCCCGGCCGATGATGGCCCCGGCACATCCTATCCGTGCGCATTGCCGGACGTCGTCGAGGCTCGATACGCCGCCGGAGGCGATAACGGGCACGTCAGTTGCCCGGATTATCTCCGCGGTGGCCTGGAGGTTGACGCCCGAGAGCATGCCGTCGCGGGCTATGTCGGTGTAGACGATTGCCCCGACGGGCCGGCCGCGGGTCCGCCGGGCCAAGTCGGCGGCGGAGGTCTCGAGCTGCTCGGTCCAGCCATGGGCAGCCAGGCGTCCGTCGCGGGCGTCGAGTGCCAGGGCGAGCTTTCCAGCCAGGTCGCCGCGGGCGACGAGAGCCTCGAACCAGGCCCAGTCCTTCATGGCGGCTGAGCCCACGACCACGCGTGCGGCGCCGCTTTCGAGCATCCGCTGGACGGCCGCGGTGTCGCGTGCGCCGCCGCCAAGCTCGACGCGCGCGTCGGCGCCGACGGCCTGGACGACAGCGCGGACCGCCCCGGCGTTTGCGGGCGTGCCGGTTCGGGCGGCGTCGAGGTCGACCACGTGGATCCACTTCGCCCCGGCCTGGACGAACAGCTTCGCCACGGCGACGGGGTCGTCGTGGTAAATCGTCTGGCGATCATAGTCGCCCTGGGCAAGGCGAACGACCTTGCCGCCGCAAAGATCAATTGCCGGGAGGATTTCCATGGGACACCATGGGGGGCCTATGGTTCTTACAGGTCTTATAGGTCCTATAGGACTTATGCTTCACGGATTCCTATATCCTTACGAAGTTCTCCAGCAGTCTCAGGCCCACGGTCTGGCTCTTTTCGGGGTGGAACTGTGTGGCGAAGATGTTGTCTTTCCAGACTGACGAGACGAACTCCATGCCGTAGGCGGTTGTCGTGGCGATTACGGATTCGTCGGCCGGGACGACATGGTAGCTGTGGGCGAAGTACACGAACGCGCCTTCGTCGATGCCGTCGAGCATGGCACAGGGCCTGCGGATGCTGAGCTGGTTCCAGCCCATGTGGGGCACGCTGAGCCGATGGCCGGCAAGGTCGGCTGAACTGAAGTCGAATCGCACGACCTTTCCGGGCAGGATGCCCAGGCCGGTATGCCGGCCGTTTTCGCCGGAGGTCTCGAACAGCAATTGCAGGCCAAGGCAAAAGCCCAGAAAGGGCATGCCCTCGCCGACGGCTTTTCGCAGCGGGTCGACCAGGCCCATGGATCGCAGTTCCTCGATGGCGTCGCCGAACGCGGCCACGCCGGGCAGGACGACCTTGTCGGCGCGGGCAAGCTCTTGCGGCGTGGTGATCAGCCGGGCGTCCGCGCCGACGTGTTCGAGGGCCTTCTGCACGCTGCGAAGGTTGCCAATGTCGTAATCTATGATGGCGATCATCTACCGCGGCACTGATATGTCAGGGTCGGAGGCGGCTACTTTTTTACCACGATAATCTCGACCCGGCGGTTGCCTGCCTTGCCTGTCTTGGTCGTGTTGGCCTCCACGAAATGGGTGGCGCCCATCGCGACGGTTTCGACATGCTCGGCCGAGATGCCCTTGCTCCAGAGATGCCGCGTGACCTCCATGGCCCGGTTGGCCGAAAGGTCGAGGTTGTCTTTCCAGAGGTTCTTGGTCTTGACGATGGGGTCGGAGTCGGTGTAGCCCATTACCCGGACGGTCATGCCGGGATACTTGCTCCTGAGTGTGGCCGTGACCGTGTCCAGCCGGGCCTTGCCGTTGGCGGTCAGCGCAGCTTTGCCGGCCTCGAACAACACGTCGGAGCCGACGGTCTCGCTGTAGACGATTGTCTCTCCGCCGGGCCGGGGCGGATGCGCGGGGCCGGCGGGGACGCCGCCGAGCTTTGCCTTGAGGTCCTTGTTCTCGGTCTCAACGGTCAACAACTGCATGTCCTTGGCGTCCATCTGGCCCATGAGCTGGCTTTCCCGCGACCGGGCGTTGGCAAGCTCGGCGTTGGTTTCCTTGTTCTTCTGCAGCAGGAGGTTATTTTCCTGGGTGAGTGCCAGGATCTGCTTCTTCTCGGGGTCGCAGCAGCCGACGCACGCAATGCCTATCGCGACCAGGACCAGTGTACGTACGGCGAGTGTGGAATGGTTAATCCGCTTCATTTTGTTCTCCTTTTCTTTCAGACGAGCAGCCCTTGAAGGGGCGATGCCCGAAGACCATGGTTTCAACTCAATAAGATGATAGCAACTTACATCCGGATTTCACACAAATTGGTGATTTTGCGCCGCCAGTCAGGGCTTGTCCGGCGCCCGGGCCGGCGGAGCCTTGGGAACGGCGGACTCGGCGGGCGGGTTCCGCTGCCCGCCGGCGCGCCGGGCGGCCCGAACCTTCCATAGTATCGCCGCGCCGTGGGCAAGCAAACGGATCAGCCAGTACGACAGAACTCCGCCGACCGCCGATGCAAGCACCAGCCAGATCACGCGGACCTTGACACTCGGCCCAAAGGCCGTGATGTCACCGTAGTTTCCCCATTGCAGGGCCGTGAAGATCGCCGCGATCCCCAGCAGCAGGCCGCTGAAAATGGTGTAGACGTATCCCTTGAAGTTTTCCATGGTCTCCTCTCAACTCAGCCGCCGCTTAGAACCTTGAGGACTTCCGCGTAGGGGCCAAGCAGTTCCAACAGGTAATCGTAGAACAACACGGTAACCAGTGCCCCGGCCGCAAGCCACGGGCCATAGGGCAACTCCCGCTGTTTTCTGGTCACCAAGACGGTCATGGCCCACGCCAGGGCCAGGAATGCCGCCATGAAGAATGTTATAGAGGGAACGACCCAGCCGCAAACGGCGCCGACGGCGGCGAGGATGTGGACGTCGCCGAGTCCCATGGCCTCCCGGCCGAAGCCGAGCGTGCCGAAGATGCGAAACGCCCAGATCCACAGCCCGCCGACGAGGTATCCCAGCAGTGCCGCCAGGGCGGCGGCCAGGTGCGGCGCCCAAGCGGTTTGGGCGGGGTTGTTGAGATCAAGCCAGGCCCGGTGGACGGGGCCGACCTTTGTCACCAGCAGCCAGGCCGCGACGGCCAGGATGATGGCGGGGGCCAGGAAGAGCACCTCGCGGAGTATCTCGCGCCGCGGCGAGACGCCGTGCTCCTTGCCGTAGGCCACGCTTCTGATGGGCGCCTGTTGCTTTGCGGGCCTGGCGGCGGATTGGGCGGCGCACCTGGCGGAATTCTTGTCCTGGCGCGCCTTCTTGCCCTTGTAGGCCTTGGCTTCGTTCGGGTGCCTGGCGGCTTGCCTGGCGGCCAACTCGAAAGCCGGGCGGTCCTCGGCGTCCAGGAAGCTCCGCTGGATGAATCCGTAGTGAACGAGCAGCATCGCGATGCCCAGTCCGACGACGGCTGCAATGGCCATCGCCCCGGCGGCCGGTGGGACCGCGGGCAGGAAACTCTCCGGCGGCGGCGATGCGCCGGCACAGACCAGGCCGACCAGCGAGACCACCCAGCAGACCTCCAGCGGGATGATCCAGCTTTCGATGTCCACCAGGCTGCACGCCAGCAGGCCGCAAAACAGGGCGGTGTGGGCCAGGAACATCGGCCAGGTCTCAAGGATGTCGCCCGCGCCGGACCGCAGGCGAGCCATGTAAAGCCACACGAACAGCCCGGCCACCATCACGGCCGTGATGGCCTCGACCACGATATACCGCGGCGAGATCGGCGCCTTGCAGCGCCTGCACCTTGCGCGAAGGGCGATCCAGCTCAGCAGGGGGATGTTATCGTACCATGCAATGCCCCGGCCGCAGTGCGGGCAGTGGCTGCCCGGAAAGACAATGCTTTCCCCTCGCGGCAGCCGCCATATGACGACGTTTAGGAAGCTGCCCACACAGGCGCCCACGGCAAACAGGAATATGAGGAGGATGACTTCCATGTTGTCGCGGAAGCTACCGCGCGGGCTGTGCGTTTGCAAGTCGCGGCGGCGGGCTTACATTTTGCCTCGGCCCTTCATTTGCAGCCCGAAGAGTCGGATGAAGCCGGTGGCGTCGGACGGCGTGTACTCCGAACCCATGGTGAAGCTGGCGAGCTTGCCCGAGTACAGGCTGTTGGGCGACTCGATGCTCGCGGTCTGCGCCCGGCCCTTGTAGAGTTGCACGCGGACGGTGCCGCTAACGTTCCTCTGCGTGGATTCGACAAAGGCGTCCAGCGCGTGCCTCAGCGGGCAGAACCACTGGCCGTTGTAGACCATGTCGGCGTACTTCAGGGCGACTAGCTGCTTGTAGTGCAGCGTCTCGCGGTCGAGCGTAACCGACTCCAGCGACTGGTGGGCCTGGTATAGGATCGTGCCGCCGGGCGTCTCGTATGCGCCGCGGCTCTTGATGCCCACCAGGCGGTTCTCGACGAGGTCAACCTGCCCGATCGCGTGCTTGCCGCCGATGGCGTTGAGCCTGGCGATAAGCTCGTGCCCGGCCAGGCGCACGCCGTCCAGCGCCACCGGCCTGCCCTGCTTGAAGTCGATCTGCACGGTGGCCGGCGCGCCGGGGGCCTTGCGGACCGGCACGGACATCACCCAAAGGTCGTCCTTGGGCATGTTGGTCAGCTCCTCGAGGTCCGCGCCCTCGTGCGAGATGTGCCAGAGGTTGCGGTCGCGGGAGTAAATCTTCTTCTTGGACTGCTGGATCGGGATGCCGCGGGCCTTGGCGTACTCGATGGCGGCCTCCCGGCTGGTAAGCTCGAACGACGGGTCCTTCCACGGCGCGATGATCTTGAGCTGAGGGGCAAGGGCCATGAACGTGAGCTCGAACCGCACCTGGTCGTTGCCCTTGCCGGTGGCGCCGTGGCTGACGGCGTCGGCCTTCTCCTTCAGGGCGACCTCGACCTGGGCCTTGGCGATCAGCGGCCGGGCTATCGAGGTGCCCAGCATGTAGACGTTCTCATAGACCGCCCCGGCCATCATCATGCGGAAGCAGTACTGCTCGGCGAACTCCTTGCGGAGGTCCTTGACGATGCACTTGCTGGCGCCGGATGCGAGGGCCTTTTCCTCGATGCCGTCCAGCTCGCCGGCGCCCTGGCCTACGTCGGCAGCCATGGCGATGACCTCGCAGCCATACTTGTCCTTCAGCCAGGGCAGGATCACCGAGGTGTCCAGCCCGCCGGAATACGCCAAAACGATCTTCCTGACCGCGTCCGCCATGAGTAAAGCTCCTGCCTGTGAGAAGTAAGTAGTAGGTAGTAGGTAGTAGGTAGTAGGGGGACGGGTTAGGCGACAACTATCGTCCTCGTTCTCAGCTTTTCGTTTCTTCGGATGTACCGAAGGCTCAGTATTCCTGATTTGCTCCTGCTTGTGGTCTACCTATCGCATCCAATGACTAAGGGGACCATTGTACCCGCTGTGGGAATGCAGGCAAGACCACAACAAGCTTGTCGAGAAGGCTCCGAAGACTCGTCAAACCAACTCGTTGCAGGCCCCCAGTTTTCGGGCGACGACTTCTCGCATCACGTCGCGGGGGGCGGGCTTTGCGATCCACCGCTCGAACTGGGCGACTGCCTGGTTGACGAACATATCCAGGCCCGTTATGGCGGCGCAGCCGGCGGCGCGGGCCTGGCGGATGAGCTTCGTCTCGACGGGGTTGTAGATCGTGTCGAACACGGCCTTGACGCACGGGGGAATCTTTGCCATGGGCGCCAGCGGTGATGAGTCAACGTCGGGACACATGCCGACGGAGGTGCAGTTGATGACGATCTCGGCGTCGAGGCGGTCGAGGTTGTCCAGCCCGTCAAAGGCTGCGCCGAACTCCTCAGCCAGTCGCCGCCCGCGCTCCACGGTGCGGTTGTAGACGGTCACGTCGCAGCCGTAGTGGGCCAGGGCGGCAACGATGGCGCGCGCGACGCCGCCGGCGCCGAGCACGGCGGCGCGCCTGCCGGCGAGATCCTCGCGGGCGATTGCCATGCCCGCGACCAGGGAGTCGATCGCGCCGGCGTAGTCGGTGTTGTCGCCGGCGAGCGATCCGTCGGGCGCGATGGTGATGGTGTTGACCGCGCCGATCCTGACGGCCAGGGCGTCACAGTTGTCGGCCCCGACGTATTGCAGGGCGTGCTCTTTGTGGGGGATTGTCACGCTGAGGCCGCGCCAGTCCATCCAGGGTCGCTCCAGCAGGGCGTCCATGAACCGGCGGAAGTCGTCTGGGCCGGGCTCGATGAGCAGAGGCACGTAGCATGCGTCCACTGCGGCGGCGGCGAAGGCGGCGTTGTGAATGGCCGGGCTCATCGAATGGGCGATGGGGCAGCCGATAACGCCGTAGATGGCCGAGGCCGGCGTCAGGGACTTGACGCGGTAGAGGTCGGTCAGTTCCCGGATGGTCGGCTGACCGGGGGCGGACTCTTTCCCGGCCGCCAGAGCGGCGAACGTGCCGAACGCCCCGAACTTACCGGCCAAGATTCGGCTTATGAGGCCCGCGTTGCCCATGGCCAGGACAAGCGTGGGCTTGCGGCACTTGCGGAGCACGTCGAAGGCCCGCAGTGCGTCTTGGGGCCCGGAGGCGGCGAAGGCGATCTTGTTGACGGCGGCCTCCGAGCCGTCCAGCCGGGCCGCGATGTCGTCAAGGTCCGGCGGGCATCGTTTGAAGTCGTGCCGGCTGAGGATAATCCGCCCGGCCGGCGCAGGCCGGTAATGGGGCGTGACGGCCGCTTCGACGTCCACCCAGTTGGCCCCGAGCCGGGCGGCACTGGCGAGGATGGCCAGCCGGTCGGACTCCGGGCCGGTGAACTTTCCGCCCTCGGCTGTAGGGCGGCATGTAACGATTGTCTCGACGGGGGCGCCGGCCAGCAGGTCGGCGATCTCCTGCCTGCCGGGGGGGATCTGGAGGTAGTCCAGCCGCAACTCGACGGCGTCAGCGCCCGCGGCGGCGGCGGCGAACATGGCCTTTCGCATCTCGGCCGCGCTCGTGGCGGTCAGCGAGCATATAATGCGGGTTCTGCCTGTCCGCTTCGTGTCCGTCATTTTGGCGAGATGCTATCGCGGCGTCTTCTTGCCGCTTTTGCCGCGCTGCTTGTCGGCCCAGTATTGCTCGACTTCCCTGTCCTTGGGCACTTTCATGGCGGGGGCGTCGGCGCTGTGGCAGGCCGTGGCGACGCGATTGAGCATCGTGAGGATCGTGATCCCCGGATAGACTTTCATCATCTCGTAGGTGCTTACATCGTCCGGCCGGAGGATAGGCTTGGAGTAGTTAAGGTAAGTGCGCTTGCGCTCGAACTTGAGTTCGATGGCGATGGGGCGGAGGATGTCGTAAATCGCCTTGCCTTCGTCGGGGCTCATCCTGCGGGCCTCGGCGCCGATGGCCTGGATGATTATCAGAAAGAGGCCCGATCTGTCCTTCTCGACCCTGACCAGTTCGTCGGCGAGTTCCTTGTACTGCTGGGGGTCGTGGGAGTAGGCCATGAGTTGGAGCGCCCGGCCCTGGATGGAATAGACGGCCTCGTTAACCCGCGCGATGGGCGTTTCGCGAGCGATCTTGTCGTCTTGGCGTTTCTCGAGGGCGGCCAGGGCGACCTCGCTCTGGTCGGTCGGGTTCTTCAGCCATCGGAGGTCCGTTTCGCTCAGTGGGGGGAAGTCCTTGTGGAGATCGGCAACTCGTTTGGCGAGGTCCTTGACGGTCGGCAGCGCGGCCAGGATGGTCTGGCCCTTGGAGTAGGTAAGCTGGCGCAGCAGCCGGGACGCGACATACAGGCCGTTGGGGTCCAGCGGCGCCGCTGCCAGAACGTCGCACAGGAGGCCGACGGAGCCCGGCTCGAAGAAGAGCATCTTCAGGGCCAGCTCGGCAGCGGGATCGAGGGTGAGGCCTTTCTGCCAGAGCAGGCCGTTGGTCCGAAGCTGCGCCACGACGGCGTCGATCTGCGCCCCGGTCACCGCGGCGCCGGGGGCGGTTTGGGTCGCGCTGTTGGCGTCATCGGCGAAGGCCGGGCCGGCCAGCAGCCACAAGACCCCGGCTGCGACTGCGATACAGGCCGACATGGATGGTCTTTTCATGGCTGCTTTTTCTTCTTCTTGGATTCGTCGATTTCCTTCTGCGTGGGCATGGAAATCGTGGTGAGGCTCTTGTCCTTGGCTACCTCCACGAGCTTGTTGATGAGGGCCAGCACCTTGAGCCCGGCGGATCCCTGGATCGAGCCTGCCGTGCTGACGGCGTCTGAGTGGAGCAGGCTCTTGCCCCTGTTCGTGTAGTTCTTCGCCACCTGCATTCGCAGGCGCAGCGCGTGCGGGCGAAGAACCTGGTAGAGCTTGGCGGCGCGGGCGGGTTCCATCTTGGCCGTGGCGGCCTGGTACGCGTCGAGAATGGTTATGAAAATCCCGTCGCCGGCCCTCTCGGCCAGGGCCATCGCCGTCATGGCCTTGACGTCGTCACTCTGGTCGCCGCCGATGGCATGGAGGTTATAGACTGCCTCCTCGATATCCCACGCGGCCTCGTTCTGCTTGGCGATAGGAAGGTCGCGCTGCTTCTTGGCCTCCTGCTGACTCTCCATAGAACCCATGCGGGCCATGATGCTCTCGGTGCTCATTTTGGGGTCCCACTTGGGCAGGCCCGCGGAATCATTCGTCGCCTTGTACGGGGGGAAGGGCCGGTACATATCCTTGGCTAGCAAATGGACGCGCTGGACCTCCGGAAGAACGGCGCGGATGGTCTCCAGGTCGCTGCCCTGCAAGCGCTCAAGCAGCCGGGCCGTGGCGTAGAAGCCCTCGGTGTCGCGCTTGATGCCCCCCAGCGCCGCTGTGATCACCGGGGCCGATTCCTTGTCGAACTTCAGGCTGTTGAGGTCCGCCAGGTCGTTGGTCGGAATGTTCTTGTTCTGGGCCCATATCTCGGCGTTGGCGATGAGCTTGGCAATGGCCTTGTCAAGTTGCTCCTTGGTCACGCCCGCCGTTGCCGGCCCAGCCGGCGCCGCCAGGGGCCTGGCCGCCAGAGCCCCGGCTGCCAGCAGGACCGCCGTCAATACCACTAATTTTCTCATGTGTCTCTCTCCCAGACTGCTGCTAATGCCACGGCGGGCGCAACTCGCCCTGGCGCTGCCATCATCATACCAGAACCGCCGCGGCTTGTCAGGTTAGTACTTTTCCCAGTCAGTACTTTTCCCCGACAACCGCAGGCCGGGCAGCCGGTTCGGCCTGCTTCTTGAAGTCCTTGAGCGTCTTGGCGAATTTCTCGATAGCCGAGGCGGGCAGGAGCAGCACGCCCGGCGTCGACGATGCCGTCGCGTAGCGGTCCTTGTCGGCCGTATTGCCGGTGTAGGAGACCGTCAGGACGGTCTTCCTGCCGGCCTCGTCCACCAGTTCCAACCGCAGCCAGGGCTTGTCCAGGCCGAAGGCATTGAGGTCCTTCGGCGCGGAGTTCTGCTCGTACCGGTCGGCCTGGATCTCGCCGGCGTCCTTGAGGAAGGCGGCGACCTTCTCGGTGTCGATCTTGACGTAGGGGTCCGAGAGGCAGGTCCAGCCCTCGCCGTCGCGCTTGAGATCGACGCTATCGGCGCCCGAGACAACCCTCACCTGACTGATCCTGGCTGGGTCGATGGACCATATGCGCCGCCCGCGAAGCTCGCCGGACAGTTCACTGTAAAGGCTCAGCGGGAACTGGCCGATCGTAACAAGCTTGCCGCCCTCGACCCACACGTAGCAGTGCAGGCCGAGCTTGGCGACGGTGATCTTGTGCGTCTGCACGATGGTCTCGGCCGTTGCAGGCGCGGTCGCGGTGAGTTGGGTCGCCGGCTGCGTTGCAGGCCCCGCGGTGGCAGGCGCGGTCGTGGCGGGCTGGGTCGCCGGCTGGGTTGCAGGCCCCGCGGGGGCAGGCTCGGTGGTCGTTGTCAGGATCACCTGCATGATGTCCTTGCCCTTGGCGTAGCTTTCCGGGACGCTGTTGCCCAGGTAGACGATTCTCTCGGCCTGGAGGTCTTCCAGGCTGTCGAGGATCTTGTTGACCTGCTCCTCATTGGCCGGCGCGACAAGAGGCGCCGTCAGCCGCCAGGCGCCGTTGGCGTCGTGGACGAGGCTGTAGCTGTCGTCCGGGCGGCGAATATCCAGCGAGGCCGCCCTGGCGCGGGCCGGCAGCTTGAAGATGGTCGGGTCCCAATACGTCGCCGGCTCAGCCAGAAGGGCCGTCAGGTCGCTCGTGCGCACGATTGCCACCGCCGCCCCCCCACGGGGCCCGAGGCCGGCCGACTGAACGAACGTCATCTCCCCGGATGGGCTTTTGCCGCCGATAAGCAGGCTGACAACCTTGCCCGCCCCCCCAAGGGGCTCGAGGCCGGCCATGCGGAACTTCAACTCCGCCGTCGGCTTGTCCAGGCCGTACAGGGCCGGGTCGGTTACGTCGTCCTTGAAGCTCTCGGCCTTGAGGTTGGCCGCGTCATCCAGGAGCTTTTCGATTGCCGACTGGCTGGCCGGCCCCGCCAGCGGCAGGGCCATCCGCCACTTGCCGTCGGTCTTGACGAAGCCCGCCTTGCCGGCCGGGACCGAAATGTCAACACCCGTTACGGCCGGGATGTCAATGTCGGCAACCTTGCGGATTCGCAGGTCCGCCAGCTTCGGCTGGAGGTCCTGGAGCAGGTCCTGACGCACCCGGAAGACGGCGGGGGAGTCCGAGACCTTGGCGTAGATCTTGTCGCCGATCTGCTTGCCGAGTGCCAGGCTGTATACCTTTGCGGGCTTTTTAGCCGGCCCCGCCGGGGCCGGCTGAGTGGCGGCCGACTGAGTGGCGGCGGGGCTTGTGGCGGCGGGCTGAGTGGCGGCGGGGCTTGTGGCCGGCCCCACCGGGGCAGGCGGCTCGGGCGCCATTTCCACCTCCGCAAGCAGTTGCGGGCGAACCAGGCCGTAGGGGGCCGGGTCGTTGGCATCGTCGGCGACGAAGTCGCTGGCCGTAACACGCCCCAGCGCGTCCAGGAGCTTCTTGACATTGTCCGGGTTGGCTGGGGCGGCCACGGGCGAGGCCAGTTCCCAGTTGTTGGCGCGTTTGACCAGCTCGAAGCTCTCCGGCCCGGCGACCTTCACGCGGGCCATCGAGCCGGTCTGGAGGTCCAGCACGGTCATGTTGCGGAACTCGCCGGCCGGCTTGCCGAGCTTGGCGGCCAGGTCGACGTCGGCCACGTACGCCTGCTTGCTGTTATCCGGGCGGACGTAGGTTTGCCCGGCCTGCATCGGCCTGGGCAGGCCGACCACGAGCTTGTGCGTGGCGTTCTTGTCGTCGGTGACGGTGATGGTCCACTTCGGTGCTGCCAGGCCGGTGGTCTGGTCGTCAACATCGGCGGCCTTGGCGCCCTTGATGTCCCTGATCGCGTCGGCGAGCTGGTTGACGCTGAAGGAGTCGGCGGCGGCGGCGAAGGGCTTGACGATCCGCCAGGTCTCATCCTGCTTGCGGAAGCTCATCGTCCCGGATGCGCCCTGGACGGTCAGTTGCGTGACCTTGCCGATGGCCGGCGTAAAGAGATTGGCCTGGCCCGGCTCGGCTTTGGGGGCCGGGGTGGTTGTGAAGATGTCGCTGGTCAGCAGCGCCCCAGCCAGGCAGGCCACAAGCACCGCGGCAAGTATGATTATCGTTGTCGGCTTCATCGTATGACCCTTGTTTGACTATCGCGACCGCCTGTACATAACCAGCCCGCCGATCCCGACGACCAGCAGCGGCAGCGCCACGCAATAGGCGGCCACCAGCAGTGTGCGGAGCGTTGGCGGGATTTCCCGCATGGTCGCCTGGACTGGCCCGCTGGAGATGAGCCCGGGCCGGCCTATGAGCCAGTAGATGCTGTTGATCGGCAGGTCGGCGTTGGCTTGCGGGGGGTCGTCGTATGAGGTTCCGCCCTTGGTGTCAAGCACTTCCACCCGGCTCTTGATGTAACCGTCCATCAGGCTGGTGCCGACGCTCATGACCACGATTCGCGCCGGCTTGATGCCCTTTTCTTTGTTTTCGGCCTTGGTGGCCGCCACAGCCAGATCGAACGGCACGGGGATGTCCCCGGCCAAGTAATCCGGCGTGATGTAGCTGCCATCGCCGGTCTGCAACTGGATACCAAGCTCCTCCAGACGTCCCGTGCTCGAGGCCCAGGTGGACTTCTCGCCGCGTGGGACAACAAGCACCGGTTGGAAGGTAACTCCAGGCGGCGGTGCGGCCGGCTCGCCGCGAGCATCCAGCTTTCCGAGGATTGGGCAGAGCCTCGCCCCCAAGACCCGCTGGCCCTGGAGCGGCCTGCCGATCGGCTGATCTGTAAACGAGCTTAACGGGAAGTAGATGAATCTATCTCTGCTGAACTTGTATTTGCCAGGAGTTTTCTCGTCGGTAATGGCCGGGACGATGAGGTAGTCGCACTTGACGTCCAGGCCCCATTGATCCCGGAGGTACTGGCCCCATGCGTAGGGCGCCGAGGCCGGGGGCATGAACGGGCTGACCTGCCGCGGCGGGCTGAAGGTCGCCAGGAATACCGCCGGTATGCCGCCTGCTATGGCGTCGGTAACCTTCTTGGCGTTTTGGGGGCCGAACTGCGGCATGGGCGCCTGCTGGGGCTGGAAGGGGTTCTGCGGCGCGGGCGGGGCCGGCGGCAGGACGATCAGCACCTTCTGTCGGCCCTTGTGCTCGTTGGGGTCGGGCATGTCGCTGTTGAGGTTCCAGTCCTCGACGGCAAAGTTGGCCGACTGGAGCCTGGCTCGAAGGGCCGTGAATGCCTCGGCCGGCAGGTCGGACGGGGGCATCATCTCGGCCATCTGCGGGGGCATGTCCGGCCCTGGGCCCCAATAGGCCAGCAGCACCAGCGCGAACGGCTGGCTGGTCATCTCGAGTATCCGCGAGCCGATAGTTGCGTCTCCGTTGAACTCCCGCGCCTGCGGGCCCTGGTCCTCCCTGTCCATGCCCATCGGCCTGACCTTTAGCGGCCAGACCTCGTTGAACGAGATCACCTTCACCTTCTGGTCGGGCTTCTCGCCGGCCTCGACGATGATGATGTTCTCGCCGGTGATGTCCGCCGAGATCGACGTGTCCTTGAGGGCGGGCAGTTTCTCAGCCGCCGCGAGCGTCGCCTGTATCTTGCCCAGCGGGCCGGCGAAGAGCTTGCCGGCCTCGGCGGCGGTGAAGGCCTGGCGGCTCAGGGCATCGACCTTGCCAAGCTTCCTGACGGCGCTGTCGGCCAGCTTGCCGATCTCGTCGGCCGAGGCCGCTAGAGACTCGGTGTCCTGGCGCATCTGGGCGATGAACTTCTTCTGGTAATCGGCCTTGGTGTTCTTGACCACCGCGTCGGCCTGCTCGGCGGACTTGCGGAGCGACGCGGCCAGGGCCTGCTGGATGTATGTCGTCAGCGGAATGCTCACCGAGCCTATCGGCAGGGCCAGGTGCGCGTTCTGCCGCACGAGCTTCGCCTGCTCGGGCCCGGCGATGTTATCCATGGCCTTCGAGAGTGCGGCGGCCTCATCCGCGGCGGCGCCGGCGGCCTTGGCGTACTTGCCGAGAACTGCGGCCGGGTCGTTCGGGTCGGCCCCGCCGGAGCCGATCGCGGCGGATGTGGCGGCGACGGAGTCGGAGAACTTCTTTACCTGCGCCAGCAGGAGCCCCCGCGTGTTGGGGTCCGCGGCGGCCTTGGCGATCTTTGCCAGGGCCTTCACGAAGTTGTCGGACTGATCGAGCACGCCGCGGCAACTCTCGTCGGCGTCCTTGATCTGCCGGACAAGGTCGGCGTAGTCCGGCAGGCCCGCGCCGCCGAGGGCGGCGTCGACTTTCTGGCGGGCCTGCTTGAGCTTGGCGGCGCCCTCGTCCAGAGCGGAGGAAATCTCCGCCGGCAGGCCCCATTGGTTGAGGTACGAATCAGGCGAGTGGGTCTTCCACGCCTGGGCCTCTTTCTCCAGGTCGGCCTGGAGAGACTCGGCGTCGGCCTGGAACTTCCGCACGAACTTGCGGTGCGCGTCGGCCTGCGTGCCGAGTTGCCCTCGCAGGCGGGCAAGGAGGCCGGCCTTGTCACCGTCGTTGGTGACGTTGTCCACCGTTATCCTGTCGCAGTAGGGCTTCATGTCCTCAAGAAGCTCCAGCACGCGAGAGCGCTTCTCGTCGGTGGCCTTGGCCTTGTCGGTCGATGTGTACACGCACGACAGCCGGACCGTGACCTTCACGTCATTGAGAATCTTCTTGGTCCGCTCGCTCAGTCCGTAGCGGCCAAGGGATTCCCATGACTTATGCACGGGCTTCTTCTCAGCCAGCATATTGACGGCCAGCACGGCCGCGATCGCGAAGCTGATCGACACGATCACCATCGAGGCGTATCTCTGCCGGCTGTGCGGCCAGGATGCGCTTGTCAGCAGCACCACGATAATCGCGCTGAACACGAGCATCGCCAGCGAGCCAAGTGCAACCCACTTGCCTGCTGATTGCGGCGCCAGGCCGAACAGCTCGGCCAGGCCGGTGGGGATCTTCCACAGGCTCGCCGCCAGCGTTACGCCTATCGCGGCGACGACCACGGCCAGCCAGTATCCCAGCAGGAACTGCTGCGCCCCGACGTGCCTGGTGACGGCCAGTGCCGCCGCGGCGATCAGGCCGATAACCGCGAAGGCCAGGACGGGCGTCATCTGTCCGGCCAGCTCCGCGCCGGCCTGCCCGTGAGGAGCCCCAAGGGCCGGCCCGCCCAGCAGGCGGATCATCCAGAAACTCAGTCCGGCGGTGGCCGCCAGGCTGACCGCCGAGGCGACCGCCCCGGCCAGCCGGGCCTTGCCCGCGTCCAGCGACTCCAGGACTTTACCATTGGCAGTGGCAGCGGCAGCAGGAGTCTTGTCTATCGCCATCTTCGACTCTCCAGGGTCTTTATGCTAAGGAACAGGAACAGCGCCGTGGCGCTCAGGAAGTACACCAGCCCGCGGGAATCGAACACGCCGCGGGAAAAGTCGCGGAAGTACGTCATCGCGTTGAGCTTGGCCGCCACATCCGCCCAGGGGCGGATGCCGACGCCCACCACGAATCCCATGAGCAGCACGAAAACCGACAGGATGCCGATGGCCACCACCGCCGCGACAATTTGGTGGCGAGTCAGAGTCGAGGCGAATATCCCCACCGACAGATACGCCGCCCCGAGAAGGATCATCCCAAGGTATCCCGTGGCCGCAACGCCCGCGTCCGGGCGCCCGTAAACCATCATCAGGCCCAGGAACACCAATGTCGTCGCAAGCAGCGCCAGGTAGAACACCATCACACCCAGGAACTTGCCCAGCACCACCTGGGCATCGGTTACCGGGCTGGTCAACAGCGTCTCGATAGTCCCGCTGTCGAACTCCTTGCTGAGAAGCCCCATCGTCAGCAGCGGGACCGCCAGGACCATCAGCACCGCCATGCCGTCGAACAGCGGCCTCAGCGAGGCCTCTCCGCCGATCCGAAGGTTCAGGAAGAACCACACGGCTGTCAGCATCAGAAACCCCGCGCCGATCACATAGGCGATGGGGGAGTACAGATACGCCGTCAATTCACGTCGCGCCAGTGTCAATGCCTTCATCGTACGTTCCTTCCGACCTCGCGGCCTTTTTGGCTTTGGACTTTTTGCTACTGTGCCAGCCGCCCGGCCGACTGCATGTTCTGCCTGTACGTCACCTGGACGAAGAAGTCCTCCAGCGAGCCGCCGGTGTGCCTCAACTCGCGGAGCTGCCAGCCCTTCTCAGCCACCATGCGATATATCTCCGCCCGCCGGTCGCTCCTGCCGTCGCACTCGATGGCCAGCCTCGTCCAGTCGCCGATGGGCGAAGCATCGACCTTGTGGATGCCTTCGATCGCGCCGATGGCCTTGGCAAGCGCCGCCTGCTCTGCCCCGCGGATCTCAGCCAGGATCTGCGAAGGCCCCGAGACCTTCTTGCGAAGGTTCTCCGGCGTGCCGTCGGCGACGATCTGCCCGCCCGCGATGACGATGATGTGGTTGCAGGTCTGCTCGACCTCGGCCAGGATGTGGCTGGACAGGATGATCGTGTGGTCCCGCCCCAGCTCCTGGATAAGCTCGCGCATCGCACGGATCTGGTTGGGGTCCAGGCCGATCGTCGGCTCATCCAGCACGAGCACCGGCGGGTTGTGCAGCAGCGCCTCGGCCAGGCCGACACGCTGCTTGTATCCGCGGCTAAGCTCGCCGACGCGGCGCCGCATCACGTTATCCGGCACGCTCAGCCAGCATCGCTCAGCCGCCCGGTCAATGGCCGCCTTGCGGTCACGCGAGGGGATGTCCCGCAGGGCCGCGCGGAACATCAGCAGCTCGCCGACGCGCATCTCCGGGTAGAGCGGCACGGCCTCCGGCATGTAGCCGATGTTCCGCCGGACGGCCAGGGAGTCTTCCAGCACGTCGTGACCCGCGATGCTCACCTTGCCGGCCGTGGCTGGCAGATAGCTCGTGAGCACCTTGAGCGTCGTGCTCTTGCCGGCCCCGTTGGGACCCAGAAAGCCGACGATCATGCCCTTGTCAACGTGGAACGATATGTTGTCCACGGCAAGGACCCGCCCGTACCATTTGGTCAAGTGCTTGACGTCAATCATCTTATGAAGTCCTCGTCCTCATGGGTGAAAAGAAGGTAGGAGGTAGTAAGTAGTAAGTAGTAGGGAGCGGGGAATAGGGGTCAGGCGACAGCCATCGTCCTCGTCCTCGTTCTCGGCCTCGTCCTCGGCCGTTTCCTGTTTGTTTCCTGTTTCCGGGCATGTTACCGGGTGAGCCTTATGTTTTCGGGCGGAAAGAAGGTAGTAGGGAGTAGGTAGTAGGGAGTAGGGAGTAGGGAGTAGGGGGCAGGCGACAGCCTTCGTCCTCGTCCTCGTTCTCGTCCTCGTCCTCGGTCTTTCATGTTTCCGGGCATGTTTCCGGGTGAGCCGAAGGCTCATATTTGCCCTGCGGGCGCCAGCATTCTATCCTACGCACGCCATCGCACTAAGTTTGAACACGATACCCGTCTTGGGGTTGCGTAAAGGATTTCCTCGCGGCCGCACTCGGGTGACAATATCGGCCGCGATGTCCCCAAGCCGGCCCGTTCGAGGGTTCTGTTGACAGCCTGGCGGCCACAATCCAGCTATCGTGCCCCGCCGCGTGGGGCCTGTCAAGGGTTTTCGTCGCCCGGCTCTTTGTCGCCCGGCTCGTTCGCCCACAGGTAATGCCCAGTTTGCGGGCGGGG
>CAYOBS010000030.1:0-6014 GCA_964402305.1 uncultured Planctomycetaceae bacterium
CCGCTGAACTCACCAGACGAGTCTAATCTACTCAGCCAACAAAATCGCTGGCGCGTCGGGACGGCGACACCGCTTTGGCTGGGACCGTGGCAGGGTGTTGCGCACAGGCGCGATCCAAAGCGGCGAGGTCGGCCCGACTTCCTGCTTCGCCGAGGCTTCGCAGGACAAGACGTCGGGCTCTCGTCGCCGCACCTGCCTGCCGGTAGGCAGGTGTCCCGGCGCGCCGGGACCGCTTTGGTTTGCACCGGCCGGTCAATAGCCCGCCGCGGCGAGTTAGCGAAGTGAGCCCACCCCCCGTAACTGAGGCATTACTGCCCTTTTCATTTTTCGACGGGAGTTGTCATCAATCTGAAAGGGCGGATGTGCGTCGAACCTGTTGACACCCCTGCCCCGCGGCCCTATCATGCCAACATCAGGTTCGTGAATAACTTCGGAGTATGGAAGACGTTCCCGGTTTTGGGCAGAGTTTGGCCGCGGAAAAGACCATGAATTCATCATTTCCAATTGCCACCGCCGCCCGCGGTCCCTTGACGCGAAAGCACCTGCTGGTGTTGATGGGGATACTTGTGGTCTGCGCCGGGGTAAGGTTGTGGCTGATCCATCGCAGCGACTCTATTGCCAAAGACGGCGTGATCTACCTGGAGATGGCGAGCAAGTGGGATTCGAATCCCGCTGAAGTGGCGAAAAACTACGACTATCCGCCGGGCTATCCGGCGGCCGTCGCGGGAGTTCATCGCCTGGTCTTGATTGCCGGAATGGCCGATGGGCGCGAATCGTGGGAGTGGGCCGGGCGCGCGGTCTCGGTTGTTTCCAGTCTGTCGGCGATGGTTGCGATCTACTTTCTGGCGGGGCTGACGTTCAATTGGCACATCGCGGCGCTGACGACGCTGCTGTTCGGAATCGGCAGGAAATGGTCCTGCCTGGGGGCTGATGCACTAAGCGATTGCCTGGCGATATCGATGCAACTGTGGGCGACGGTGGTCGTGCTGGCGGTGCTGTCCATGTTGCGGCGCGGCGTTCGCTGGGCGCCGGCGGTTGCGGCCGGAGCGGGGATGCTGGCGGGGCTGGGGTATCTTGCCCGCCCGGAATCGTTGTGGGTGATCTTTGTCGCGTGCATTGTCTGGCTGGGTCGCTATGTTATCCGCCGCCGGAATCTTTGGCTGACCATGGCGTCGATTGTGGCGATGGCGGCGGCTGCCGGCGCGGTGGCCTCGCCGTACATGATGACCATCGGCGGCCTGTCGAACAAGAAGAGCGTGGGCAGAATAAGCGGCCTGGCCTCACTAGCCGGCGATGCGCGGCCTGCCGCCTCCGTTTCGCCGGCCTCGACGCCATCCTCCGCCGCCGCCGAGGACGAAGATGTCCATACCAGTTCGACGGCATTGAAGATATTGCAGCAAATCACGGCGGCCTTTCAGCCGATTATTGGCGGTTTTTTCCTCGTATGGCTGTTGGGGTTGGCGGTATGCCGCTGGGGGCCGGGGCGAGCGCTAGGCTCGCTGATGCCGATGCCCATTAACGCGGGCAAGGCGTTGTTTGTGGCGGCGGCTGTCGTCGTGCTGCCGATCGTGGCCTTGCTGCACCAGACGGTCGGGTATATGTCGCATCGTCACGTGATGTTCCTGGCGGCGGTGCTTTCGCCGCTGGCGACGGCTGGCATCTTGTGGGTTGCGGGCGTGGCGTCGCGGGTCGGGAAGTTGCGGCGGGTCAGGCCGGAACTTATTGCCGTCATTCTGGTGTGCGTGGTGTTTGTATGCGTGGCGTTTGATACGATTCAGTATCGGCCTCACAGGAACAAGGACTACGTCCATCATGCGCACACCCATGCCGGCCTGGCCGGAAGCCACGGCAAGCCAAGCTATGGATAAACCAAGCCGGCGGAGGCTTATGCGTATCGCATTGGTGCATGACTGGCTGACAGGGATGCGTGGCGGCGAGAAGGTTCTTGACGCGATTTGCCGGCTCTACCCCCAGGCGGATTTGTTCACGCTCATCCACTGCCCCGGCCGGTGTACGCCGGCAATCGAGAACCGCCGGATCTGCACAAGTTGGCTGAACCGGTTGCCCGCGGTTCATCGCTATTACCGCTGCCTGCTGCCCTTGGCCCCCGGCGCCATCGAGAGCATGGACCTGCGGGAGTACGACCTGATCATCTCCAGCAGCCATTGCGTGGCCAAGGGGATCCGCCGCGATGCCCGCGCCGTGCATATCTGCTATTGCCACTCGCCCATGCGCTATGTGTGGTCGCAATCGGAGGCATACGGACGGACCATGGGCTTGTCGGGGATGGCCTTGGCGCTGTTTCGTGATCCGCTTCGCCGGTGGGACCGTCGGTCATCCGCCGGCGTGGACGTGTTTCTTGCCAACAGCCGCAACGTGGCCGACCGTATTGGCCGCGTGTACAACCGTCCTGCCAAGGTGGTGTATCCGCCGGTGGATGTTGACTTTTTCACGCCCGCGCCGGTCGCTCGCGAGTCGTTCTATCTCGTCGTCGGGGCGATGACGCCGTACAAGCGCGTGGACCAGGCGATTGAAACTTTCCGCTCACTGCCAGGCCGGGAACTGATCATCATCGGGACCGGGCAGATGGCGTCACGCCTGCGGCGGCTGGCCGGGGCGAATGTGCGGTTTCCAGGCCATCAGAGCGATGAGTCGATCCGGGACCATTATCGGCGCTGCCGCGCGCTGCTATTCCCCGGGGAAGAGGATTTTGGTATTGTGCCGGTCGAAGCAATGGCCTGCGGATGCCCGGTCATCGCCTATCGGGCCGGTGGGGCGCTGGAGACGGTGCGGGATGGCGGCGACGGGCATCCCCACGGGATGACGGGCGTCTTGTACGCGCCGCAGACGGCCGAGGGCCTGCGCAAGGCGATAGAGCGTTTTGAGCGGATGGGGCCTGTGTTCCCGGCCGATACGTTGTCGCAATGGGCTTGCACCTTCGACCTGGCCAGGTTCCAGCGGCAGTTTGTCGAGGCCGTCGAATCCGCGATTCGCGCCAAGGGATGTACATGGAATGGTTAAGCAACACCCACGATTGATGGTGATCCTGCCGGGCCTCTTGGACATGGCCGCGGCGGGCGCGGCCTGGGCGGCCGCCTATGGGTTGCGCTTGCTGGGCAGCCAACTCGGCTGGTCCCGGTATGACCCGCCGACAACGGATGAGTTCCTGCCGTTTGTCCTGCTGAGTCTGATCCTGTGCCCGCTGATCTATGCCCGCATGGACCTCTACGCGCCCAAGAGGACCATGGGCCTCATCCGCGAGTTGAGCGAGGTCGTCAAGGCCGTGCTCATTATCTGGGTGCTGACCTACCTGACCAGCAGCCTGACGCGCCAGGCGCCCCTGTCCCGCATGATGTTGTTGATGCTGCTGGGCACATGGCTGACGCTGGCCATGGTCGGGCGGGCGGGCATGCGCGTGGCACTGAGATATGCTCGCATCCGTGGCGGCAACACCCGATCCGCCGCCATCGTCGGAGCGGGCAGGCTGGGCCAAAAGCTCCACAACACGTTGAACAAACATCCGTGGACGGGCATCGTCGTGTCCTACTTCATCGACGACACGCTCAACCAGAGCGAGATCAACCGCTGCAAGGTCTTAGGCCCGACGGACCGGCTGGAGGAAATCCTCGATCATCACCCGGTGGACATCGTCTTCGTGGCCATGTCAAAGCCCAACCAGGAGCGCACCGAGGAGGTCGTCAGTCGGCTCTCAAAGATCGGCGTGGACCTGTGCGTCGTGCCGGACCTTCTGGCCGTGCAGTTCCTGCGGCACAAGGTCACGCAATTGGACGATCTGTCGATTATCTCGCTGAACCACAGCCCCCAGCAGGGATGGAACGGCATGGTCAAACGGCTGTGCGACCTGACGCTGGCCTCGCTGGCGCTGGCGGTTTTGGCGGGGCCGATGCTGCTGATCGCCGCGATCATCAAGCTCGGCGGCGGACCGGTGCTGTATCGCCAGGTTCGCGCCAGCATCGGCGGGCAAACATTCAAGATGCTCAAGTTCCGCACCATGGTCATGGGGGCCGAGGCCAACACCGGTCCCGTCTGGACCGTGCCCGACGACCCGCGCATCACCCGCATCGGCCGATTCCTGCGGCGCACCAGCCTCGACGAATTGCCCCAGTTGATTAACGTCGTGCTGGGCGACATGTCGTTGGTAGGCCCCCGGCCGGAGCGGCCGGAACTCATCGAGCGGTTCAAGTTGCAGATCCCTCGCTACATGCTTCGCCATCACGTCAAGGCCGGCATCACCGGCTGGGCGCAGGTCAACGGCCTGCGGGGCCAGACCCCGCTGCGAAAACGCATCCAGTACGACTTGTTCTACATCCGCAACTGGAGTATGGGGTTGGATCTGTGGATCCTGCTGCTGACGCCTTTCCGCGGGCTTGTGAACGCCAATGCCTACTGAGAAAACGCCCGTTGCGGCCGCGCCAGCCCTGGATGCCTCATCGACCGCGCTGGACCCCGCCGCGAGCTTCTTTCGCGGCAGCCGGACGCTCCTGCTGCGCCATGCCGGCGGGATGGGCATTGGGCTGATAGGCTCGATCATCCTGCCGATGGCGTTGGGCATCACGGAGTGGGGGCGCTTGGCCACAGCCATCTTCCTCAGCATGGCCATGGAGGGCCTGCTGGCGCAAAACGGCATTTCCGCGTTCCTCATCCGCTCTCCTGGCCTGGTGGCGCGCAACCAGGCCGTCGCCCACACGCTCCAGGTGCTTCTGGGACTGGTGATGATGGCGGCACTAGTGGGTGCGGGCCTGGCCACTGCCTGGTGGATCGCCCCGTCCTCCTCGCTGGTCTGGCTGTTCCCCTGCGCGGGTGGCGCGGGACTCCTGGCCAGCTTGGCGGCCGTGCCAACAGCCTTGCTTGCCAAGCGGATGGACTTCGGTCGCATTGCAATAATCGAGTTGGCGGGCGTGCTGGCGCTTTACGGCGTGAGCATCCCGCTGGCGATGGCTGGCCTGGGCACCGGACTGGTGGGGCTGGGGCTGGTGGCACGCGGGGCCGTGATGGCGGTCACCGCATGGGCGTGGATGCGCCCCAGCGAGTACTGGAGCCTGGACCGCCGCACCGTCGGGCGGATCCTCCGTAAGTCGATCCCGGTGGCCACAACGAGCTTCGGCGCCTGCTTCACCGAAACGATCATGCCGCTGCTGGCCGGGCTGCTGGTCGGCGCCAGCGCCGTTGGGTTCTACCGCATCGCCTACACGATCGTGAATTACCCGCGCGTGCTTGTCTACGTAATGGGACGCGTGCTGTTCAGCCTCCTGGGCGGGGTCTTGCCCCCGCGGCGGCCCAACCGCCTTGCCTGGCGGACCTTCCTGGGCTCCAGCCTGCTGCTCATGCCGATCACCCTGACGGTTGGGGCGATGGCCCCGCTGTACGTGCCGCGGATCTTCCGCGATAGCCAGTGGGCGGGGCTGGACCTGATTTTCCTGCTGGCGGCGGTGCATTACACGTTCTACCTGCTGGCGTACATCCCCGGCCAGACACTGATAGCCGTTGGCCGCAGCCGCGATTACACCCGCTTTTACGTCCTGTACAGTGCCGTGATGCTGGCCGGGACGCTGGCGATGAGCCGCTGGTTGGGCGACGCCACGATGCCTGTCGCGGGCATCGCCGCCTCGGTAGCCTTGATATCGCTCGTGCGGCGATTCCGCCAGGCCTGCCCCTTCGGCGCCTCCCGCGGCGTGCTGCGCAACCAGTTGCTCCCGCTGGTCCCCGCCGCCATCATCGTCTGGTGGCTGGGACGGCACGGCTGGGAAGTCGCGGCGCTAGGCGCGTGGATTGCCGCCGTGCTGGTATGGATTGCCGCCTCCCGCATCGGCCGATACAATGTGTCCGCCTTGCTGGCCGGACTGTTACGCCGCCGACCGGTTCGCATTGTGAAATCGACAAGAGGAGTGTCGTCGTGAATTGTCCGGTTTGCCATGCATCCGTCGATGAGTCCCCAGTACTGCAGCGGCACCACGAATGTTGTCTGCGCGAGTGTCCGCGGTGCGCGCTGCAAT
>CAYOBS010000030.1:6024-18066 GCA_964402305.1 uncultured Planctomycetaceae bacterium
GGAAGCAATGGTACGAGGGGTGCGACAACTACGGCGGAACGGTTTTTGGCACCAACAAGCGAAGAAAGTTCTGGAACCATAGCCAGCTTCTGCTCGAACCGTTGGGGCGAGGAGAACTGGTGGACGTGGGCTGCGGCCCCGGCGCATTCCTGGCACGCGCTCAATCCGCGGGCTACTCGGTGACCGGGATCGATTTCGATCGCGAGGCCGTAGAGCAGGCCCGCAGTGTCGTCGGCGATCACGTCTACACCATGTCCCTGGAGGATTTCCTCGAGAAGACAGATCGCCGCTATGACGTGGTGACCTTCTTTGAGGTGCTGGAGCACATGGACAATCCGCTGGAGTTCATGTCGGCGGTCCGACGGGTGCTGAAGGACGGTGGGCATATAGCCCTTTCGGTACCTAACCGCTGCCGCTGGTCGCGTGCGCTCAAAGCCTCCTACACCGATTTTCCTCCCCACCACCTGACGCGGTGGGACACCGTCAGCCTTGGCAACTTCCTCCGGCGATGTGGCTTCGACGTCGTCACACTGCGGGAGCAACCCCTGGACATCGACGGCGTGCTTGTCCCCCTTTTCTTGATAATGCCAACTCGGATTGTCTGGCATCGGCTGGGCAGGTGGTTTTCACGGGGTCGCTCTCGCGCCGGGGCGGCCTCGCCGGCATCCCCGCTGCGCCGCCTGATGCGAGGGGTCTTCATCCGCCTGATGCGATTCCTGCGCTTTGTGCATAAGGTCTTCCTGTATCCCCTTGCTGCTTTGCTGTTGCCGCTGCTTCGCCTGGGCGGCGGCCGGGGGATGAACTTGTACGCCTGCGCCAAACTCAGGAGCGATCCGCAATGATAAGCGATAAACCAATATCCCTGACGGAATCATCCCCGACACCCTGCTCGTCTGGTGGCTGGGACGGCGCGGCAGGAAAGTACCGGCGTTGGGCACGTGGCTTGCCGCCGTGCTGATGTGGGTTGCCGCCTCCCGCATTGGCCGGTACAATGTGTCCGCCTTGCTGGCCGGACTGTTGCGCCGCCGACCGGTTCGTCCTGCAAAATCGCCAAGAGGAGTGTCATCGTGAATTGTCCGGGTTGCCATACATCCGTCGATAAATCCCCAGTGTTGCAGCGGCACAGCGAATGTTGTCTGCGCGAGTGTCCGCGGTGCGCGCTCCAATTCTGGTGGTCAATGAAGCATCCGGGGAAAGAATGGTACGAGAACTGCGATAAGTACGGCGGAACGGTATTTGGCACCAACAAGCGAAGATAAAATGGAAAAAAACTGTATTGTCTGCGAAAGTCTGAAGAATAAGGTTGTCTTCCAAGAGTTCGGCATCGACATCATGAAGTGTACTGCCTGCGGCCATGTTTTTTCATCCTACGACGCAAACCAGGACTATGACGGCTACTTTGGCGTCGAGCGTTTGAATCCTCAGAGCCATTTTTGGTGGAATGAGGCTCACAAACAGATGTATGAAGATTTTTGCCATAGGTTTGTGACCGGGAAAAGTGGCAAGCTGCTGGATGTGGGTTGCGGTCTTGGGTATTTCGCAAAGTGGGTGGGCGATTTTTCTTCATGGCAGGTGTTTGGTTGTGAAATTTCAAAACAGGCCGTGGATTTCGCCAAAACCAAATTGGGTTTGCCAAATATCTTTTGTGGCAGAGTTGAAGATGCAAAGTTTCCCCGAAATAACTTTGATATTATCACTCTTTGGGATACTATTGAACATATTCCCAATCCACATCAATTACTTTCGCATCTTTCATCTCTACTGAATGATAACGGGATGTTATTTTTGCAAACTCCAAATGTGAACGTCCAGCTTCCTAAGGCCAAGATTAAGAAACATCTCATGGGTATGAGAGCAAGCAGTCACTATCTTGAAGCTAAGGATCATATTAATATTTACTCGGCAAAAACCATGAAACGAATTCTTTGCCAAAACGGATATAATGACGTAACGTTTATTCATTTGAAGCCAATCCAGAGCCTAGCCGGAAGCAGAAATCAATTTTTAAGCTTTCTTAAGAATTTGTGGTTCTACTCCTCAGTTGCTTTGTTTTACATAACCTTGGGGCGAATTAATCTGGACAGTCTTTCCGTGCTTGCAAAAAAAAGAACTTCAGCACGCTCATGAAGTAAATTGGGAAGGGGTTGAACGCACTTGGGAGTTTCGGGGACAGATGCCAATGGCCATAAGTTAAGGGCTAACTGCTCGCAAATACATGGATAAAAACAGGCATGCCAACGCCTCGCTCCCGGCGTTTCCTTCGCCGCAACCCAGCCATCCCTGGCCGGCCGACGACACTATTTCTATCGGCTGACGTAACGGGTTGCAATGGGGCAAAATTGACGATGAACTAATATCTTGACATGAATGCCAAGCGGGGCAAGAATGCCGTCATACAGGCGTTGTTGCCGCCAACGGGGCGGCTAACCTGCTAAACAATTATGAGTGACTTTGCGTATTACAATCATCGGCGGCGGCACATGAACCTGGACCGACGGACGCCGGCCAGCGTGTACGGTCTGACGAAGTCTGGATCAGGCGGACAACTTCTTGTGCGGACGGCGAGGCGAGATAGAATCGAGACAGACGAATGGCGTTCCGTTGCCACGCGTGCTGCTGTTGCTCCGGTCGCCCTTCGGGCTCCCTCCGCAACAGCAGCGGGAACGTTACCCATGGCGGCGGTTCCACCTTATTCCAGGTTAGAAACTGTCCAGCGAATGGGGACAAGCTAACAATGCCGTGCCCACCCACCTCGCCCCGGAAGGGCGGCGGATGCAGCGCGACCGGGCACCGATGAAATCCATGGATACCGCTTCCATCATACGAGAGCTCATGCAGGCCCGCCCGGCCGACGACAGTCTAGCGCAATTCGGCAGCCTCACCAGCGCGCACCAGTATCTCAAGGCGTACCGGCTGGCCCAGCGATACGTGCCACCCGGCGGCAAGGTTCTGGACTGGGGCACCGGTAGCGGCCATTTCTCCTACTTTCTGGTCAGGGCCGGCTTCGAAACCAGCGGTTTTGGCTTCGGCCAGACGCCCGCCATCTGTAAGGCCTTGGCGCCAGGACAGTATGTGTATCGGCAGGCGTCTTTGGGGCCGGTGGCCCTTCCATTTGACGACGCCCAGTTCGAGGCCGTCTTTTCCATCGGCGTACTTGAGCACGTCAGCGAGACCGGCGGCAGCGACCGGGCCAGCCTGCGGGAGATTCATCGGATTCTCAAGCCCGGCGGGCACTTCGTCTGCTTTCATCTGCCCAACCGCTACAGTTGGATCGAAATGCTGGCCAGGCTGGTCAGGAAGTGGTCGCACTCGAAGCGATACACCCGGCAGGAGATTCTCGCGCTGGCAGCCCCGGCCGGGTTCGACCTGCTTGAACTGCGGCGATACGCCGCCTTGCCGCGAAACATCTGGTGGGGCAAGTTTGGAAGGACTGTGACCGGTTCGCCCGCCACAGCGCGGCTCTACGACATTCTCGATGACCTGCTGGCCGTGGCGCTGGGGCCTATTTGTCAGAACTACTTGTTCGTGGCCAAGAAGCAGGCTTCGTCAGTCCCAAGGAGCCCCACATGATGTTCGAGCGTCATCCGGAGAATCCCGTCGTTGCCCCGGGCCTGTATCCCCTTGCCGCTTTGCCGCTGCTTCGCTTGAGCGGCGGCCGGGGGATACACTTGTACGCTTGCGCCAAGCTCAGGAGCGATCCGCAATGACAAGCTTGAAGCCAATATCTCTGACGGAATCATCCCCGGCGCGCCAGCCGTGGCTGGAACTGCTGATCCTGGCGGGCGTGGCGCTGGTGCCCCTGTCCGCAAAGTGGGTGATCGCCGGCATTTATGTCACGACCACCCGGATATTCTTCTTGTTGGTCCTATGTCTTTGGGCCGCTGCCGTTTTTCGGTATCGTCGATGGACCGAGTTGAAACCTGCGCCGGGCCTAAGATGGCTCGAATGGTCTATGCCCGCCTTCCTGTTGGCCTGCGGGGTAAGCGGCCTGGTAGCCGTCGACAAGATGCTGTGGGGGAAGGAGATGATCAAGATTGGCCAGCTTCTGGCGATATACCTTTTTGTGCGCAGCGTCGCCTTTCAGACCCTCCGGCAGAGAACGTATCTTGCCATGCTGGTGTTGGTAGCCGCACTGACCGGAGCGGTCGGCATCGCTCAGTATTTCTCCGGCCCGGCCTGGGCGGCTGACCCCCGTTTCACGATCGTTCTTGGGCGAGTGCGTTCCCAGTTGACCTTCGGCGATCCGAACAACTTCGCCGCCTACTTGGCCGGGGCAGTGCCGTTGGCGTTGGCTGCCGCGGAGTACTCCAAGCGTCGCTGGCTGTGGTTGGCGGGCGCGGGGCTGGTTACGGGGTGCTTGATCTGCACCTACTCGCGATCGGGTTGGATCGCCGCCTCCGTAGGCACTGCGGTCGTGCTCCTGCTTCGCAGACGGAGGATTCTCGCTCCGACCGCGATTCTACTGGCAATTGTGGTCGCAGAGGTGATGGCTTTCTCGTATGACACCAAGAAATGTGGTTTCGTGGCTGGGCTAGCCCACAAAACCACGTCTATGGTGGACAATAGCCCCATAATCTTTCGCAGGACGGACACCTTACGCGTGGACCTAGTCCGGTTGGGTGTAGCGATGTTCCAGTCCCACCCTGTACTGGGCGTGGGACTGGGCAACTCCGGACAGGTCATGCCCCAGTATTTTGAACAAGTCAAAGTCAGCAACATGTTTGTCCATGACTATGCTCGGGCTGGTCGTGAAATGACGGTTTGTTCCACGCCGCTCCAACTTCTTGCGGAGTTGGGCGTACTCAGCGCTTCCATGCTGGCGGTTGCCGCCGGACTGGCGATTACGTTTTTCCGGGCTTACCGTGGTAGCAGCGAAGATGAGCGGTCACAGGTGGCGGGCCTGATTGGCGCCTGCATTGCCGTCCTGACGGCCAGTTTGATGGGATGGTTGTTCACTCGCGGTGCGGCAGAAACCTTCTTCCTCCTGCTGGGCCTGGTCAGCGCCCAGGTGTTTAGGCATCAGGCGTTCGACCGGGGAACCAGCAAACCATGACGCCTCTGCGGATTGCCATCGACGCCAGGCTGTGGGGCCAGACGGGCATTGGCCGCTATATCGTAGAACTGTGCCGCGCGCTGCTGGCCGCCGCCGATGGCGTCGAACTGGTGCTGGCCGGGGCCCCGCCGCTGGAGGGCGACTGGCCACGCACGACTCGGACCCCCTTTGACGCGCCGGTCTATTCTTTCAGGGAACAGTTCTTCGGGGCGCTGCCGCTGGCCGGGGCCATGCGGAGGGCCGACCTGCTGCACCTGCCCCATTACAACGTGCCGTTGGCGGCCCCGCGTCCTTACGTGCTCACCGTCCACGACCTTATCCAGTTCAAGTTCCCCGACGAGTTTGGCCGGCTGAAGGTCGCCATGGCGCGAAGGGTGCTGCGCCGGGCCGTGTACGGGGCACATGTGGTTGCCACGCCGTCGGAGTGCACACGGCGGGATCTGGCTGAGTTGTTCCCCCACTGCCGGCATAAGTTCCACGTCGTCCCGCTGGGCGTTTCGAGCTTCTTTCGCCCCGCCGGTGCGGGGTGTCCAGTAGGCCAGGAGGGCCTGGGACGGTTCATCCTGAGCATCTCCGCCCGCAAGCCATACAAGAACTGGGAAACGATCCGCGTCGCGCACCAGCAATTGCGCCGGCAATACCCGGACTTGAAGTTGGTGAGCGTTGGACATGGGTGCATTGAGCCGCGCGATGGCGAGATCCACCTGGGCTATGTCAGCGACGAGCATCTGCGCCGCCTGTACCAGGCAGGCGTCTGCCTGGTGTTTCCCAGCCTCTACGAAGGCTTCGGCCTGCCGGTGCTGGAGGCGATGGCCTGTGGCTGCCCGGTGGTGTGCTCCCGGGGCTCATCGCTGGACGAGATAGCCGGCCCGGCGAGTACCTGCGAGGCCATGGATGCCAACGCGGTCGCGGCGGCCGTGGCGGAACTGCTGGAGGAGTCGGCAGGCAACCGGCAGCGGCGTATCGAGGCGGGTCTGGCCCACGCCGGGCGCTTCAGTTGGCTGGATACCGCCCGGCGGATGCTGGATATCTACCGCCGCGTCCCGCGAGATTTCCCGCCTGGGCGGGCTTAGCGTTCGGTCGCCCGCCGGCCTTAGGCTGTGATTCGGCTTTTTGCCGTTTGGCGCTTGTTTGAGATTTGGAGCTTGTCATTTGGAGCTTATTTGTCTTTTGGGGCTTATAATCGGCGATCGAACGGTGGCCCTATGGACGCGGCGACACACAATGCCAGACGCGGGGTGTTCCTGGCGACGGTGCTGGGCAACGACCGGCTGTGCGCCGAGCACTACCTGCTTCGGCTGGGCTTTGAGTATTTTCCCGCGACCAGGCCGGGGCAGTTCGTGCAGGTCCAATGCCGCCGCCCCGAGCCGCACGAGCCTGCCGGCGAGGTGGACTGGCCCGCGTCAGGCCGGCCCAGGCTCAAGCGGGACGACCTTGCCCGCCCGGAGGCCCTGCTGCGGCGGCCTTTCAGCCTGGCCGGGCGACGCTCGACGCCCGATGGCGAAGTGGTGCTGGAGCTGATCTACCGCGTTGTCGGCGGTGGGACGGCCTGGTTGGCGGGGATTAGCGACGGGGCCGAGCTTAGCGTGCTTGGCCCGCTTGGCAACTCGTTTGCCGTGCGGGATGACAAGCCCGCCGCGGCGCTGGTTGCCGGCGGGGTGGGCATTCCGCCGATGATCTACCTGGCCGAGGCGCTCACGGCGGCCGGCAAGGCGGTCAAGGCATTCTGCGGCGTTCGAAGCGAGCACCTGCTGCCTCTGAAGCTCACCGGGCAGGCGGAGGTCTCGCCGCTGGGCGAGCCTGCCCTGTGCGCGATGGAGTTCGCCGCCCACGGCATCGAGACGGCCATTGCCACCGACGACGGCTCGATCGGCTGGAAGGGGCTGGCCCCGCAGGCGCTGGCGACGTGGCTCGACGCCCAGGACGACCCCGCCGGCCGTCTGGTGGTGTATTCGTGCGGCCCGGAGGCGATGATGCGGGCGGTCGGGCGGATGTGCGTCGAGCGCGGCGTCGAGTGCCAGCTCGCCCTGGAGCGTCACATGGGCTGCGGCATGGGCACGTGCCAGTCGTGCGTGTTCAAAATGCGGGCCGACAACGACCGCGGCTGGGCGTACAAGCTGGTCTGCACCGACGGGCCCGTCTTCGACGCCGCGGACATCGTCTGGGATTGATTTAATCCTTCTTGGCCGCCGTACTTTCGCAGAGCATTTCGCAGATGGTTTCCTGGAGGTCCTTGGCGGGGTCGGTGCCGCCGCGGAGGCGATTGCCCAGCACTGAGAAGGCATATCGGACCCGCCCCTGCTCATCGAGCACGTAGCCGCTCAGGGCGGACACGCCGGCGATGTATCCGGTCTTGCCCAGGATGCGCCCGCGGCACGGGGACTTGAGGAACCGCTTGCTCAGTGTGCCATCGACGCCGCCGACGGGCAGGCTGCGCAGCAGGACCATCGCGTAGTCTCGCCGGGCCGCGGCGGCCAGCAGGCTTGCCATCGCCGATGGGGTAACGAGGTTCCTGCGGCTCAGGCCGCCGCCGTCAGCGGGCGAGATGCTTCCGGGCGGCAGGCGGAACTTCTCGGTGAGCGTGCGGGCCAGCATTTGCGTCGAGCCAGGCCAGGTGCCGTCGCCGGCGCGGAGCAGGATGCACTCGGCGACCATGTTGAGGCTGCGCTTGTTGGCGCGGTTAAGGGCGGCGGACAGGGGGGTTTGCGTGGCGGCCACGGCTTTGGCGCGGGTCCAGTCGACCTGGTCGGGCAACGTGCGGCGGATGCTTCCTGCGACCTTGACCCCGGCCCGCTCGAGCCTGCCGGCCAGCGTCCGGCCGAGAAGCAGGTCGGGGTTGTCAACGGCGACGCTGATTGGCTCATCGCCGGCCCGGCCTACCACGCCGGACAGGATGAACGCCTGCTCGTCGCCGACGCCGCGAAGCGACCAGCGGTTGGGCTTGCCCGGATCGATCTTCAGGCGATTGTCGATTCTGAAGAATCGCCCCGCCGGGCTGAGCACGGGCGTCAGCTTGCCGGCGGCGCCGGCGAACGACACATCCATGCAGTTGTCGTTGAAGTTCAGTGTGCCGACGGGTGCGGCGAACCACTGATCGCGTTGCGCGGCGGGCCAATCCGGGTGGCGCGCCGGTGAGCCTGGGGGGCTGACCACCAGCACGTTTCGCACGGGCTTGCCGGCAACAACCTCGCGCACGGCGATGGCCCAGCGGTCCAGTTCGGCGTAGATGTCGCGTCCGGCCTCGGCCGCGATGAGCGGGTCGCCGAACGTCGGATCGAACTCGCCGGAAACCACCACGTCGCCGTCGAGCAGATAGGCGCCCGTGGCGAACTTGAAGTCCGCCCCCAGGCGCTCCAGCGCGAAGATGCTCGTCAGCAGCTTCTGGTTGCTGGCGGGCATGAAAGGCTCATCGGCGCGGACGGCCAGGATCTGCTGGCCAGTGAGAAGGTCCACCACGGCGATGCCGGCCCGGCCGCGGCCTTCACGCTCGAACCTGGCCGCGAGATCGGCTGCGCGGGCTTGCAGCGACGGCGCCTGGGCTATCGGCGCCGCGGGCGCCGGTTTGGGCGCGGCGGGCGCCGCGGGCACGCCGGGTGCGGCGGACGCCGCGGGCGCGGCGCCCATCAGGCAGCAGGTTGTCACAAGAAGAGTAAGGATCTTCACGGCTGGCACTTTATTACCACTCAGTCGCCGAAGCCCGTGCCGACCGCCCTTGCCGCGGCGATAAGCGGACTGTCCAGCGGGACGGTTCGCACCCTGTTGGCCACGCTCTCGATCGGCACGGAGTCGATCCGACCGCCCTTCATTACCACCAATCGGTTCATTCGCCCGCCGGTCAACAGCTCGAACGCGTGATGGCCGAACTGCGTGGCCAGGACGCGGTCGTACGGCGTGGGCGTGCCGCCCCGCTGGATGTGGCCCAGGACGATGTGCCGGCTGTCCAGGCCGGTCAACTCGTGGATCTTGTCCGAGACGTACTTGGCCACGCCACCAAGGCGGATGGGGTCCGGCGAGGTCTCATCAATGCGGTCGACGAACTGCTGGCCGCCCTTCGGCACGGCGCCCTCGCCGGCGGCGATTATGGTGAACCCCTTGCCGCGCCGCTGCCGCTGGCGGCACTGCCCGGCCACCTTGTCGATGTCGAAGGGAATCTCCGGTATGAGGATAATGTCCGCCCCTGCCGCCAGGCCCGCGTGCAGGGCCAACCAGCCGGCGTAACGCCCCATCAACTCGACCACCATCGCCCGATGGTGGCTCGACGCGGTTGTATGTACCTTGTCCAGCGCCTCGGCCGCGGTGTTGACGGCGGTGTCGTGCCCGAACGTAACTTCCGTTGCGTACAGGTCATTGTCGATGGTCTTGGGCACGCCGACTATGGTCATGCCCTTCTTGATAAGCTCGGCCGCGCCGCTCATGGTGCCGTCGCCGCCGATTACGACGACGGCGTCGAGCTCGTGGCGTATGAACGTCTCCATCGCGCGGTCGCGGACGTCCTTCTTGACCCACTTGCCGTCATCCAGGACCAGGTGCGATGAAGGGTCGGCCTTGTTGCATGAGCCGAGGATCGTCCCGCCGCGAGTCAGGATGCCACTTACGTCCTCGAAGCTCAACGGGCGTGTTCGGTTTTCGATCAGCCCGAGAAAGCCGTCCTCGATTCCGACCACCTCCAGACCGCCCAGCAGGGCCGACTTGGCCACCGCGCGGATAACCGCGTTGAGCCCCGGGCAGTCGCCCCCGCCCGTCAGAATCCCGATTCGCTTCAGCTTGCTCATCCGTGTCGCTCCCTATCCTTGAAGTCTCTAGAATACTCAATCGTTATTGCCGAATCGACAACCAATTCGATACAATACCGCGAAGTGGTGCCGTGTTTAGCGATGGCACGTTCTCATTTTGCGGCAGGAGCCGCAAGATGGCGCGATCCTATGGAGTGCGGTGACGAGTCCCGGCTCGCCGGGACGACCTCACCGCTTTGGCACGAACAGGGACGAGCCGCAGATCAAGGCGCAAGCCAAAGCGGCGTGGGCGCCCCGACTTCGCCGGGGCTTGACGCCGCACTCCATAGCGCGGCCTCCGGCCGCAACCAAACAGAATCCCATCAGAATTTCTACGAGATGTTGAGACCTGCACCGGTAAACGCAAAGACTTTTCGGAACAGAAATTGGAGTAGTCGCATGATCGACAGACCGGTCAAGGAACGCAGGGTCAGCCCCCGCTATCAACTCGCCGCGGGAGTGCAGTTCTTCCACGGCCCGTCGGGGCGCAACCTGCCGGCCAGGTGCGTGGACATTTCCCGCGGCGGCCTGCTGATGTACGTTCCCGCGGCCTCGCCGGTCCAGCCGGGCCAGACCATCCGCCTGACGCTGGGCGCCATCAGCCTGCCGAAATTGGCGGGTCTTTCGGGGGCGCCCATAGGGGGCACTATCGTCCGCGTCGACCGCCGCGCCCTGCTGGCTGAAGGCTGCCTCGCCGTCGGAGTCCGCTTCGCCCAGGCGTGATAGTGTATAATGTCGGCAATGGCCGCCAAACGAGCCGCAATCCTGGATGAAATCCGTCAGAAGCTCTCGCGGCTGCCGACGACGCCGGGCGTGTACCTCTTCAAGGACTCAGCCGGGCGGGTATTGTACGTCGGCAAGGCAAAGAGCCTTCGCAGCCGCGTTGCAAGCTACTTCCAGCCCGCCGCCGAGCTGCTGGCGACGCGCGGGTGCGAGATCGAGCGGATGGTCCGCGACCTCGTCGCCGACCTCGACGTGCTCGAATGCGAAAGCGAGGTCGATGCCCTGCTCCGCGAGAACCGGCTGATAAAGGACATCCAGCCGCCGTTCAACGCCCGCCAGAAGGACGACAAGAGCTTCCCCTACCTCCAGATCACCACCGATGAGGACTTCCCCCGCGTGTCCATCACGCGCGAGCCTAAGCCGACGGGGGCGAAGCTCTACGGGCCGTTCATCTCCGCGGCCGACCTGCGAGCCGCGATGCCGCTTATGCAGCGCGTCTTCAAGTTCCGCACGTGCAACCTGGACATCACCGACGCCCCCCGGACCCGGCAATACTACCGGCCTTGCATCCTTTACAACATCAAGCAATGCACCGCGCCGTGCGCGGCCAAGGCCTCCAAGGCCCGGTACGCCGAGCAGATCCGCCACTTCCGCCAGTTCCTCTCATCCAAGGGCTCGCTGCTCCGCAAGGAGCTGACGGAGCAGATGCAGGCCGCGGCCGGGAAACTGGAGTTCGAGCGGGCGGCGGCGCTTCGCGACGAGCTCCGCGCCCTCGAGAGCCTTCAGAGGCGCGGGCTGGCGTCCGATCACCTCCAGCCGGAGGTGTTCCACATCGACCCCGCCGAGGGGCTCGCCCGCCTTGCGGAGATACTGGAGCTGCCAGGTCCGCCGCGGACGATCGAGGGCATCGACATCGCCCACCTTGCCGGCGGGGAACTCTGCGGGGCGCTGGTGAGCTTCATCGACGGCAAGGCGTTCAAGAACGGCTACAGGCGGTACAAGATCCGCACCGTCGCGGGCAACGACGACTTCGCGTCGATCCGCGAGGTCGTCCGGCGGCGGTACAAGTACGCGGGCATGGACCAGGAACTGTTCCCCGACGTGATCCTCATCGACGGGGGCAAGGGCCAACTCTCGTCGGCGTGGGGCGCCTTCGACGGCCTGGAGTTCCGCCCGCCGGTGCTGCTTGGCCTTGCCAAGAAGAACGAGGAACTCTACATCCACGGCAGACCAGGACCGCTTCGCCTGCCGCGCAACGACGCGGCCCTTCGCCTTCTGCAAGCCGTCCGCGACGAGGCACACCGCTTCGTCCAACACTACCACCACATCCTCCGCCGCAAGGCGATGCTGGGCCTGGACAAGGAATCCACCACGCCCAAACCGCCTGAATGCGATTGAAACGGCGAAGAAGAAAAAGAAGAAGAAACAGTTTAACGCAGAGCACGCAGAGCACGCAGAGGGGCAAAGAGCAGAAGAAACATCAGAAGGGGATTA
>CAYOBS010000031.1:0-4959 GCA_964402305.1 uncultured Planctomycetaceae bacterium
GGACCCAAGATCGAGAAGGTCAGGACCCTGCAGCGCCTCGTCGGCGACGACGGCGGCGCCGGCGCGCCTGGCGGAATGCCCGGCGGAATGTTTGGCGGAATGTTTGGCGGCGGCCCCGGCGGGATAGCCGGCCGGGCTACGCTCACGCGCAATGCCGACCCCAACGCCCAGCCGGCGGACATCGAGACCAAGGCCCAGACCCTCCAGACGCTCGTGGGCAACAAGCAAGCCAAGCCGGAAGCGGTGGCTGCGTCCCTGAAGGCCTACCGCGACGCCCGCGTCAAGGCGAAGCAAGACCTCGCCAAGGCCCGGCAGGAACTGAGGGACCTGCTGACTGTCAGGCAGGAAGCACAACTTGTGACCATGGGGATACTGGAGTAGACGCTGTCCAAAGAGAGATTTGGGTCCGCTTCGGCGGCAGCGATAGGGGCCGTATGAGGCAAATTGCTAAAAATGGTTAGCGGCCCTATTTGCCCGCAAAGCAATTACGAAAGAAGAAGAGGAAACAAATGGAACGGCATGATCCGTACAAGGATTTCACCAACCGGCTGAAGTTGCTGGCCAGCAAGTATCCCGATCTCATCACGACTACACTGAGCAACATTTTTACCATGCGGTTGATTGGAAACAAGACACACGGCGACCTCGCGGAAATCGCAATCGCCGAGTTTATCAATCAGTACATGTACGACTTTCGCTCCATCCATGTTGGCAAAGACCTCTACAGAGCGAAATCCCACGAGGAGGACATCACCATCATCAACGAGGTCACAAAAGCCAAGTTCCCCGTGAGTCTGAAGGCTTACGGGGACGGCCCACTACAACTCTCAACTGACAAGTACTCTCGAATGTTTCCGAGACTCCAGAAAGAGTCTGCCGATGTGACCGGCAAGGAGACCATTGCCACGATCTTCAACGATCCGGCATTTGAGGAATTCAGCCACATAAATATACTCCCGCTGATTTACAACGAAAAGAAGCAGCGATGCAATATTCTCGTGTTTGACTACGGGCTCGCCGTAGAACAGACAGCCCGAATCGTCAGAGAAGATCGGGGTCGGGGCAGAAAGCATCCAGTCTATCGGTTCTATGATGGCGACGGTGATTACATCTGCGAGGTCAGGTACGGCGGCGCAGCAGCAAACGCACTACAGCGCGGGCTGTGGACCAACACGAAGAACGGGTTGAAGTACTTTAACAGTGTGACCAATGGCTGGATTGACTACTCGCACAACAAGATTCTTGTTCAACTGTTCTCGCACGCGCTGGTGTCGTCCGGTGCCGGGCACGAATCCGCGCTGGAAAAGATTAGGGAAGACATAGTGCGGCTCAAGAATATTGCCGGAATCAAGAAATGATGGAAGAGCTAGCACTATTTCCCGACATTGTCGCGGATGCTCCGGACACAGAGGGCATCAAGTATGCTGGCTCCAAACTCAAATTATTGCCGCATATCTTGCATCTTGCCAAAAAGGTTCCCGCTCGTAGCGTGTTTGATGGATTCTCCGGCACAACCAGGGTGTCGCAGGCGTTCGCCAAGCGCGGCTATCGGGTGATCGCCAATGACTGTGCCGTGTGGTCGCAGGTGTTCGGCACCTGTTACCTACTGAATCACAAAAGTCCCTCGGAGTACCGAGATTTGATCAAACACCTGAATGCTGTGACTCCCGCGGATGGCTGGTTTACGCAGCATTACGGGGGCCTTCCAAACGGAGGATTAGCCGCTCAAGGGGATGGGCTGAAAAGGCCATGGCAAGTGAAGAATACAAGAAAACTTGATGCCATACGCGATGAGATAGAACGTCTTTCTCTGCCTCCGGTAGACAAAGCCGTCGCATTGACAAGCCTTATTCTTGCGCTTGATCAGGTTGACAGTACGATGGGCCACTTTGTGTCATATCTTCACGATTGGTCGCCACGCTCATATAACGACCTTCTTCTGAATGTGCCAGCCGTTTTCACCACGACAGAGGATCATCAGGTTCTGCGGGGCGACATCTTCAACATATTGCCCTCAGTTCAGACTGATCTAGCGTATTTTGACCCTCCTTACGGATCGAGCAATGAGAAGATGCCGCCGTCCCGTGTTCGATATGCATCCTATTACCATCCGTGGACTACGATATGCCTCCACGACAAGCCACAACTCTTTGGCAAGGCGAATAGAAGAGTCGACACTTCAGACACGGTGGCTGGCTCGGTCTTCGAGGAGTTTAGGCGAAACTCATCGGGCAGGTTTATTGCCGTCGAATGCATTGAGCAACTACTCAGGAGTGCGAATTCCAGGTGGCTTATTCTTTCATACAGTTCCGGTGGCAGGGCAACCGCGGAAGAACTAAATGATGCCATCGCCGCGAGCGGCAGAGTTCTTGTCGTTGAAGAAATTGACTACAAGAAGAATGTCATGGCGGGGATGAAATGGACAAATGATTGGATTTGTGACGCCGAAGAGCCGCACCGTGAATTCCTCTTCTTGATTGAGAAGAAATAGAGCCCCAAGAAGGCGGTGGTGGTGATAGAGAAAGGTGAAAAGACCGGCCGGTGGCATGGTTCCAAGGCTTCCCAAGGTGGTGCCATGCTTGCCGTCCGCGGAAGCATGTCCGGGCTGTTTCTTCGGCTGTAGGCAGTTCCGAGCCTTTTTCCCGAAATTCCTTGAATCGCGGAACGGCTCGGCCCCAGCCCCGGCCCCTGTCGATCGAGGTGTTTGCCGGCAACACCCAGGCCCCGGCCACTCGAGGGCCAGGCCGACCACACCCGCGGCCACGCCTTGGTGGTCATGTTGGCTGAAGCAAACAGGCCGCGACAAGAACGGTTACTGACTACCGCTTTTCCGGGTTCCCGGTTCCGCCGTTCTTGACGGGTTCCACCTTTTTCTTTTCCGGGTTCCCGGTTCCGCCGTTCTTGACGGGTTCCGCCGTTTTCTTTTCCGGGTTCCCGGCTCCGTCGTTCTTGACGGGTTCCGCCGTTTTCTTTTCCGGGTTCCCGGCTACCACCTCGAACGGCATCGCCGGCAGGGTGGCGACCAAGGCTCGGCGCTTGGCCGTCTTCTTGCTGTCCTTGGCGGCCGGGAAGGAGCGTTCCATGAAGACGTTGACGATCAGGTTGCCGCACAGGCCGGGCTTGGCCTTCGCGGCGTCGCTCTTGAGGATGATCTCCGGCGCGTCGCCGGTCAGCGAGGCGTTCTGTATAGTTATGCCGTCCGGCGGGTCGCTCAGCTCGAGCTGCATCTCGCCGGCCAGGGCATTGCGGAGCGGGCTCTTTGCCCCCCCCTTAGGGGCCCAAGGCCTTTGCTGGACGGGCAGGGTGAATTGCACCTTTGTCGTGCCGCCCGCGGGGATCTTCACGGGCGTCGCGCTGGCAAGCGTAACCGGCGCCCTGGCCGCAAAGCCGCCGGTCACGCTGACCTTCAGTTCCTGGGCGACCACCAGGTGGCGGTAAATGAAGGCCTGCATCACGTCCTCGGCGGGGGCGGCCTGGCGAACGACGGCCAGGCCGGCAATCGTCGCCTTGCCCTCAAGGGCCAGGCTGATCGGCTGCGTCGTCGCCGTGCGCGGCGCCGTCAGCGTCAGGCGGACATGGTCCTGCCCGGCCGGGATCCACCCGCCGCTGAGTGTGAAGGCGCCCTGCAAGCCCTTGACCGCCAGCGTGATCTCGCCGTCGAAGCCGTCCTTGCGAATGGCGTAGGCGGTTATCGGCGTGGAGGCTCCGGCCCGCATGTTGAGGCTGGACGGCACGACGCGCAGCTCGAAGTCCGGCCGAGGCTCACTCACGCGGAGCCGGTATGCGTAGTCCCGGCCGCCCTTTTTCTGGATGTCGCCGAGGTGGATGTAGTACATCCCGTCGGCGGGCAGCTTGGCGCGGATAAACGAGTCGGCGTGATGAGTTTCAAGCCCGGCGCCCTTGTCTTGGTTGTCGTCGTTGCAGGCAAGCTGCTTGCCGGATGAGTCGGTAAGTTTGAGCACGGAATCCAGCGGCGAATCCAGGCGGCGCGCGAAGACCTCCGCGACGATCTCGCTGCCTGCCTTTGCGGCAAAGCTGAATACATCACAGTCGCCGGGCTTGTCGATCCGCCCGTTGACGATGATCGGCAGCGTGAGCTTCTGGGCGGTCTTCGGCGTGTCGTTGCCGGTCTGTTCGAGGCATTCCGGCAGCGAGTCGACGGCGAAAGGCACGCGGTTGGACGCGCCGGGGCCCTTGCCGACGCTCAGCGGGTAAACGCCCGGCAGGCGGTCCGTGTCGTCGGCGGTCAGCCTGGCAGCCGGCAGGTTCCAGCCGGTCAACTCGACGGCGGTCCGCTCGCCCGCCTTGTGGCCCAGCGGGAAGATGCTCGTGACCAGCGGCAGTTCGCCGAGGGTGATGCGGTAGACGAAATCCTGCCGCCCGCGGTAGATCGAATCGCGGATCTCGACGATGTACACGTCGTCGGCTGGGATTTCGTAACACAGCACCGGGTCGGGATGGAACCGGTTGCGGTCGGCGCAGGCAAGTTCGTTGCCCTTGGAGTCGTAGAGGGCGAGCCTGGCCTCGAACCATCCCGGTACGGCATCGGCAAGGTAGGGAATCAACTCTCGCGCCTGGGCCGCGACCACGAGGCGCTGGCCCTTGCGTGCCTTGAAGCGGAACCGGTCGGCGTCGCCGGGCATGATCTGTCCGTTGGCGACTGCCGGCAGGGTGATTTCGGCGTCGCCGTCGTCGGCCTGGGCGGCCGCGGCGCGGGGCCTGAAGAAGTCGACCTGGCTGGTGGCTGGCAGGCTGGACTCGCTGAACTCCGGCAGGTCGCCGACACAGAATGTCATCGGGTTGGTCAGCCCCAGCGTCGTCACCAGGCGCAGCTCGCGCCGGCCTGGAGTAGCGTCGGGGGCGATCTTGACCTCGACGAACACGGTCTCGGAGATGGCCGGGTTGCCCTGGCGGTTCGGGGCGTTCATGAGCTTCTTGCGGACCTCGGCCAGCGCTTTC
>CAYOBS010000031.1:4969-14596 GCA_964402305.1 uncultured Planctomycetaceae bacterium
TTCTCATCCGCATCCGTCCATGTCGGCTTTGTCGTCGGCGCCGCCGGGACTGCAGGGGCGTCGCCCTTGCCTGCCCCGCTGGGGTCGGCCGCGGGGGCCTTTGCGTTGGCCTTGCCGGCCTTGCCTGCCCCGGCGGGGCCGGACCTGAGGCGTTCAAGGACCCTGTCGGCCACCGGCGAGCCATTAGCGGCCAGCTTCTTCTCCATCAGTTCTTTGAGCTTGTCCCGCAGGAGCTGGAACTCCTTGCCGTCCAGCGGCTTGGCATGTTCGATGACCGTGGCCTGGACGCCATCGCCGGAGATGAGCACGGTCGATGCGCCGTCGAGGGACTGCCCGCCGATAGTGACGCGGAACGTGGCGCCCTGCCTGCCGCCCGCGGGGTAAACGTAGCCGAGCCGGGGGCTTCTCTGCTGGCCCTGCGCGGCCAGGGCGAGCGACAGGATCGCCGCGGCAGCCAGAAGCAGGCGACCTGATTGTCTGACAGAAGCCACACGTTGTCTTGACATCGATGTCGCGGTGCCAGACCGCTGCCGCCATTGCGGATTGCGGATTGCGGATTGCGGATTGTCCGGGCCAATATCTTCCGGGAAAGAAATCCGCAATCCGCAATCCGCAATCCGCAATGAGTTCATGAGGCACTCCAATGGCTACATTATCTCTTTCAGCTTGCCGCCCATCTTCACGCCGTCGCCGGAACCCGCCACGGCGCGGATCTTCAGGCCCTGCGGGTGCGGCAGCGTCGCCTGGGGATCGATGCCGAGCAGTTCGTACATGCTGGCGATGAGGTCGCAGGGATAGACAGGGCGGTCCCTGACGTCCACGCCGCGGGCGTCCGACGAGCCGACCACCTGGCCGCCCTTGAACCCGCCGCCTGCCACCACGGCCGAGAACACGTTGCCATAGTGCCCGCGTCCGCCATCCCACGGCGGCTCCCACTGGACCTTCGGCGTCCGCCCGAACTCGCCGGACCACCAGATGATCGTGCTGTCCAGCAGCCCGCGGCCCGACAGGTCGCCAAGCAGCGTGGCCATGCCTTTGTCCATCTCCGGCAGCTTGCGGCGCATGGCCTGGAAGTGCTGCTTGTGCGTGTCCCAGCCCTTGTAGTTGATCGTGACGTAAGGCACGCCGCGCTCGACGAGCCGCCGGGCCATCAGGCAGGACTGCCCGAACGTGGTCCGCCCGTAGGCGTCGCGAATATCGTCCTTCTCCCGCGAAAGGTCGAATACCTTGCCCGCGTCGCCCATGATGAGGTCGTACGCCTGGCTCTGGCACTTGCGCGAGGCCTCGACCCGCTCGTCGCTCTTCATGGCCTGGCCGAGAGTGTCGAGCTTGCCCATCAGTTCGCGGCGGTCCTTCTGACGCTGATCGGATATTCCCTGCGCGACGACGCCCTCGACGACGAACCGCGGCTGGCCGGGATCCCCGCCCGTGGCGAACGGCTTGCACTTGGACGGCAGGAAGCCCGATTCCGAGAACCGCCCCTGCAATTCCGTAAGCACGATGTACGGCGGAATCAGCCCGGTGTAGCCGGCATCGTAGCCCTTGAACAGCGAGACCACCGCGCCGACGGACGGGAACACCTGCCCGCTGCCGGGCATGCGCCCGGTCTGCACCAGGTACGACGCCGTCTCATGGCCGTTCTCGCCGTGGGTCATGCCGCGGATGATCGAGTACTTGTCGGCCTGCTTTGCAAGCAGCGGCAGCAACTCGCATATGCGGATGCCCTTGACGTTGGTCTCGATGGGCTTGTCGAGCGGGCCGCAATAGTCGTTGCCGGCCTCGGGCTTGGGGTCAAAGGTGTCCAGGTGCGCCGGGCCGCCCCACATCCATATCTGGATGACCGACTTGGCCTTGGCCGGGGGGCCGGCTGCCGTCGGCGCCGCCGGGGCGGCCATGGCGGATAGCCCCTTGCCGCCAACCAGCGCCGCGGCCCCGGCCGCGCCTAGCAGGCCCAGACGAAGCGCCTCACGCCTGGACAAAATTAGCTGCCTTTGCTCACCGTCGCCCATTGTTTAGTCCCTCTTTGCTTCTCATAGGTCCTATGGATCCTATGGGTCCTATGGGACCTATAGTCTTCTTTCAGTGCCGGTAGAGAAACTCCGTGCTGTTTATAAGCGCCCAGACCAGGTCCACGATGGCGTCCCGGCCCTTGGCGGAGCTGGTGGTGGAATAGTCGCCGACGATCTTCAGTTCCTCAGCCGTCGGAAGCCGCGAGAGGACCGTCAGGTAAATCGTGGCGACCATCTCGCGCGGAGTTGCCTTGGACCGCAGCAGGGCCTGGATCTTCCAGCCCTGCTCGATCTTCCGCTGTATGTGGCTGGAGTTGAGCAGGTGAAGCCGCTGCGAGGGCGTCGGGCGGTTGTTGCGCTCGGACTCCAGCCCCGTGTCCCGCGCGGGCCGGCCGTACATCTCCAGGAAGCTGCTGGTTATGCTCCCGTCGGCAAGGGAGATCGACCGCTGTTTTTCCGGGATGAACGTGAACGGCTCGGGGATGGCGCTGGTGTACTTCTCGGTCGTGCCGGTTATCTGGCAAAGCGCGTCGATGAGCACCTCGGCCTCCAGGCGGCGCAGGCCGTAGCAGGCGAACTCCGCCTCGGCTTGCGGATTGTCCGACGCGGGGATCGAGGAAAGCTGGTAGCACCTGGAGTTGAGGATCAGCCGGAACACGGCCTTGATGTCCCAGCGGGCCCCGACAAGCTCCCGTTCGAGCAGCGCCAGCAGTTCGGGGCCGCGAGGCGGGTTGTCCGGGCGGATGTCATCCGGCTCGTGAATGATGCCCCGGCCCACAAGCCAGCACCACGCCCGGTTGACGATGTTGCGGGCGAACCACTGATTCTTCGGGGAAATAAGCCAATCGGCGAAGACCTCCCGGCCGTCGCGGTCCGGGGCGAGCTGGACCTTCGTGCCGTCGGGCAGCATGACCGTGCGAGCGGCCGGGCCGGCTGGGCCGGCCTTGGCCGCCTTGGCCGGGTCGAAGAAGACGATCTCCTCCTTCCACTCGCCCGTGGCCTTGTAGCCCACCTGCGCGAACATCGACGCCATTGCATCCTGGCGGTCCTTGGGCCACTTCTCCATGCGGCAGCCCATGAACGTAAGCGTCACGGCCTTGGCGATCGCGTTGGGATCCTTGCTCTGCACGGCCCGGTAGAAATTGGCCTCCGGCACGGCGAAGTTGCTGCCGCTGGCTGTGAGCAACTCGCGGACGAACCGGTCGTAGGGCTTGTTTTCCTTGATGCCCGCGCGAATCCAGCGGTGATATAGCTCGGCGGCGTTCGGCCAGAGGTTGATCGGGAACTCCGCCTTTACCCGCAGCAGGTCGCTCCACTTCATCGCCCAGTAGTCCGCGAACTCCGGCCGGGCCAGCAGGCGGTCGATCAGGGCCCCGCGCTTGTCGGGCGAGTTGTCCTGAATGAACTCGCGAGCTTCCTTGGCCGTTGGCAGCGTGCCAATGACGTCCAGGTAAACCCGCCGCAGAAACACCGCGTCCGAACAGACATTGGCCGGCTTTATCCCAAGCCGCCCCAGCCGGGCTAAGACCAGCTTGTCTATCGGACCCTGTCCATCCGGCGCCGAGGCGGCGGATCCCTCGAACGGATTTGCAGCCGCTCTCCGGCCCGGAACGCTCGCGGCCGAAATGAAGATCACCGCCGCAAACAACACTGCCTTTTCCATGGCGCCTGGCCTCACAGATCGGACACATACTCAAGACAACAATGCAACCCATGCAACCCGCCAACCTGAAGTTTAACGCTCGCACACGGCGGATGTTTCAAAAAAGGCTACAGACTTCAGGCTACAGACTTCAGGGGAAGAAGAAACGGATCGGGCCCGGCAACGGACTGATGCCTCCCCTGCAACCTGCAACCTGAAGCCTGAAGTCTGAAGCCTTTACCCTGAAAAAAAGCCCGCGGCTTTGCGGTCCGAGCCGGCGGGAGACGAGGGGGTCTCAACCGGCGTGCCGACCGCCAAAGCCGCGGGCATTGCCAAACCGCCCCGCCTGGTTGGACACGGCGGAGAGGTTCAAGTCAACCACTTGCGGGTGCCAGGGCTTACTTATTGCCGGCCTTCTTGTGGCCGCCCTTGTGGGCAGCGGCGGTCTTCTTGCCGCCCTTGTGGGCAGCGGTCTTGGCGGCAATCTTCGTCGCCGTGCCGGTCTTCGGCGTGACAAGCACCCTCATGCCGGGCTTCAGATCGGCCACGGCCCTCGCTTTGCCATTGATGGTCACGGCCGTGCCGGCGTCAGTGGCAACGACGACTTCCTTGGCCCTGGTCTTGACGGTCACGTTCGCGCCGTCCACGGAAACGACCTTGCCATGCAAACCATGCGAGGCCTTGTGGACCTTGCCATGCAGACCCTGTGGGGCCTTGTGGCCCTTGTGGCCCTTGTTGCCCTGTGCCGCCATGGCGAAACCAGCCAGGCCCAGAATTGCGACTGCCGCCAACAGATGGGAAACCTTCATAACTATCTCCTTGCATCATTCCGTCGGATGAATGGGACTGACGAGCCTGTGTGACAATCGCAGCCTGATATTCTCGTCCAGTGCCCTTTGTTCCGCTTTAGATGCTCTTTCGTACTTGTATTTGGGGTTAAACGTCGATCTCCGGAAAAAGCACCGCGATTCTCCGCGCTCACACCTTCCGCGTCAACTTGTGCCGGCAATTTGCCTGGGCGTTAAGCAAAAACTATCGAGGCGTAACCTACGGTGGTGTCGTCAAGTTCGCGGGGATGCCGCTGGTGGGTAATGACGTAGCTGTTGGTGTACTCCAGGCAGATTCCCTTTTGGGCTCCCAGCACTTGGCATGCCGCGATAGCGGCGGTCAGGGCGCCTGCCCCACATGCGTTCATGTGCTTGTAAGTTTCTGGAATAACGCTGTTTGCATCCATGGCCTCGGCGAGGTCGATTATCCTGCGGTCGTTGCGGCGGGTCCACTGCTCGCCGACCTGGCCTCGCCCGCCGGGGGCTGGGAAGTGCCCGCCGTGGTGCGAAAGATCCGTCGAGGCGGCGATGGCGACCTGGTCGGCCTGGTCTACATGGTCCTGGACGGCCTGCGCCACAGCCAGGCCGACCTCGATAGCCAGCGGCGAGGGCGGGACGGCGATTGGAAGAATCATAGCATCAGGCGCAAGAACCTGTATTAGCGGTACTTGCACTTCGATGGAGTGCTCGCTGGCGTGGGCGTCGGGGTTTTCCCGGCAGCATGAGCGTCCCAAGGCCAGCACGGCCTGAGCCAGGTCTTCATCGATGCGCGCCTCGCCCAGCGGCGTCCGCCAGGCGCCGCCGGCGTAGACTTCTCCCATGCTCACGGCCCCGGTGTGGTCGGCGCCGAACAGCACGATGGTCTTGCGAGCCCCGGCCGCGATGAGCGCCTTAAGCGTGAGGGCCGCCAGCGGCCCGGAATAGACCCACCCCGCATGCGGGACCACCCCGCCGTAGAGCCGCGGCGGGAGTTGATCGGGAACATGGGCCTCTTTCAGGAGCTCTTCGGCGTGGCGGCGGCACGATGCCGGGCTGGACTCATAGAACATTCCGGCTCGCACGGGCGTTCGAACGGTCATGGTTCACCTCGGACACTGCTAACTCTGCCAACGGTTTTCGACGATAGGTTCTAGCAAAAACCAGACACAACCGTGTATATTGTATCCAGTCATGTTGGAAGGTCTTCATGAATACAAACGACGACACAGACAAACGCAAGACTGACGCCCTGGCGGCCCTGGAGGCCCTGGCGGCCAGGGAAAGAAGCGAGGCCACGGAAGCTGCCGTATCCCAGGCCGGGCAGGATCCCTTCAGCCGCCTGGAGGCCCAGGCCGCGGCCGAGCCCGAACCCGAGTTGATCCCCGACGATGAGCCCCAAGCCGAGGGCGCCCAGGACTTCATGCGGATGATGGCCCAGGTGTCCGAGACGGTCAACCCCGATCTAAGCAGCCTGCGAGCCATGACCGGCGGCTGCGCCAACGTCGAGGCGGCCAACGGCTCGGACGGCTCGCCGCCAAAAGGCGGCTTCGTGATCACATATGCGCCGGTATTTTCGGCGCCCCGGCGATCGGCAAAATTGCGGGCCAACACGCGCCGCGTGCATGGGCACGCCTTCAAGCAGACGATGATCCCGCTGCTGCTGGTCGTCGGCGGGGTGCTGATCCTCCTGAGCATGATCACGATGCTGATACTTGCCGGCGACAGTTCGGATATCGACGCAATGGCGGCCGAGGGAACTTACATGCGGACGTACGGCAAGTTCTTCATAATTGCCTCCCTGCCGATAGGCGCGATCCTCATCATGGGCGCCTGGATGTTCTTCCTGGACACCAGGAAGTCAGGCGGCGCCCGCGGATAAGCGGGAAAAAAAGAAAAAGGGGGCGGAAGAAAAAGCGGTCCGACCCCTTTTTCTCCAGGGAAAGCGGGTAACCGTGTTCAACACGATTGAGGAAGTGCTGGAAGACTACAAGGCCGGGAAAATGATCGTCCTGGTCGATGATGAGTCGCGCGAGAACGAGGGCGACTTGTCCTGTGCGGCCGAGATGATCACCCCGGCGATGGTCAACTTCATGGCCCGCTTCGGGCGCGGACTCATCTGCGTTCCCATGGCCGGCGACCGCGCCGACGCTCTGGCCCTTCATCCGCAGGCTTCGGAGAACACCGCCCTGCACGGCACGGCCTTTACCGTAACCGTTGACGCCGCCACGGGCGTCACCACGGGCATTTCCGCCGCCGACAGGGCCAGGACGATCCGCATCCTGGCCGACCCTGCCGCCAAGGCGGCGGACCTGGTTCGCCCGGGGCACATCTCGCCGCTGCGGGCCCGGCCCGGCGGGGCCTTGGTCCGCGCCGGGCAGACCGAGGGCGCGGTTGACCTCTGCCGCATCGCCAAGCTCCAGCCGGTGGCGGTGATCTGCGAGATCATGAACGACGACGGCACGATGGCGCGGCGCGACGACCTGGTGAAGTTCTGCCAGGCTCATAAGCTCAAGATGTTCTCGGTGGCCGACGTGATCCGCCACCGGCTCCGCAGCGAAAAGCTTATCCAGCGGGCGGTGGAGGTTGACATCGACCTCGAGGCCGGGTGCTTCCATTTGATCGCCTACAGCTCGGTGGTGGATATCGAGCCGCACCTGGCGCTGTGCCACGGCGGCGTCGGCATGCTCGACTCCGACGGCCTGCCTGTCCTCCACGAGGAACCCGTGCTGGTCCGCGTGCATAGCGAATGCCTCACCGGCGACGTGCTGGGTTCGCTTCGCTGCGACTGCGGCCCGCAGCTTCGCACGGCCCTTCAGCGCGTCGTCGAAGCCGGCAAGGGCGCGGTCGTCTACGTCCGCCAGGAAGGCCGCGGCATCGGCCTGATCAACAAGCTGCGGGCATACAAACTCCAGGTCGAGCAGGGAATGGACACCGTCGAGGCCAACCTCAGCCTGGGCTTCGAGGCCGACAAACGCGACTACGGCATCGGCAACCAGATCCTCCGCGACCTTGGCCTGACCAGGCTGCGGATCATGACCAACAACCCACGAAAGATCTACGGCATCGAGGGCTTCGGCCTGAAGATCGTCGAGCGAGTCCCCATAGAAATCGCCGCCAGCGAATCCAACCGTCACTACCTCCAGACCAAGAAGGACAAGATGGGACATATTCTGGAGAATCTTTAGAAGACAGCAAGTAGGAAGTAAGAAGTAGGAAGTAGGAAGGCGGAAGGCGGAAGTAGGAAGTAGGAAGTAGGGAGTAGGCAAGAGAAGAAAAAGAAGGTCATAGGTCCTAGCTCTTAGGTCCTAGGGAACAGAAGAAGAAAAAGAAGGGCGTAGGTCGCGGGGGAAGAACCTTGAGGCCTGTTCGCTTCAGCGAGCAGGAAAAGCCACGAACAAGGCATTCTACCGTGCGAAGGGACCGGTTGCGGATGATAAAGGCGAAGGACGAGATCGAACTCCTCCGGCGCGTCGCGAGGCTGACTGATGAGGTTTTCAGCGCCATCATACCCTCCATTCGCGAGGGCGTAACCCAACCCCAACTCGAAGCCGAAATCCGCATGGAGGCCCTGCGGCGCGGCGCACAGGATGTTTCGTTCCCCCCGGCCGTAATCTTCACGAAGTCCGGCTCCGAGCCTTCCGCGGAGGCATTCACCTATCCGCGCGAGCAGGGCCTGGCGCCCGGCACATCCATCGCCTTCGACATCGGCTTCGTGATGGATGGCTACTGCTCAGACTTCGGACGGAGCCTGTACTTCGGCCCCGCGCCGGACCACATCCGCGGCGCATACAAGGCCCTCCAGCAGGCCATGGTGGACACCGTCGCGGCGATGCGGGCCGGGGCAATGAGGGTCTGCGACCTGTACCCAGCCGTCGAGCGGACGCTGGACAGCCTCGGCTACGGCGACTACCTCCGCGCCCGCCTGCGCGACAAGGTCCTGGGCCATTCCATTGGCCGCGGCGTACACGAGGAGCCGTGGATCAACCCCCGCTGCGAACTGCCTCTCCAGGCCGGCATGGTCTTCGCCATCGAGCCCAAGCTCTGGCACACCGGCCAGTATTACCTGCGCGTCGAGGACATGGTCCTGGTCGGCCAGGACTCGGCGGAGTTCCTCACCACCTCCGACAGAACGACCTTCGAGTTGTAGCCGACGGCGGGGCAGCCGCGGCGAGCGCTCCGCAACACGCCACGCAGGACTCCAAACCCGCTCCAAACTGCTCCCCAGATAAAACTGGCCCCGGATAAAAGGCCGAAAGTGGTTATTACCCTTCATCCAACCAGCCCACTTGGGTTTCGAGCGATGCGATCAATGGCATCAAGTCGACGACAAGCGATTGCAGGTGGCGGGTTGCCACATCGTAGACTTTCTCAAGGTTCACCACGCCGTACTCATGAGCCAGGACATGTCTCATCCCGACTATAAGCGGCCATGGGATGCCCGGGGCGAGCAGGCGTGTGTCTTCCGACACAAGCCTTGCCGCCTCTCCGATGACTTCCACGCACCGCACGACGGCTGACTGCACCAAGTCGTCGGCCAGGAATTCTTCAAGGCTTCTGGCGGCGAGAAATCTGCGCGCCCGCTCCGCATGCAGGCGCATGTCCTCGCACTTGACGAGGTCTCGCCTCAGATATTCACGCCGCGTGCTCATAGAGCACCTCGGTGCGATGGAGCGCGAACCGGCGGAAGTATTTGTTTGGAGAACGTTCCACGGACTGCCTGGTGAGCAAATCGACGCGGCGGGAGAACAGGGTCTCGAACTCCTGCTGAAGTGCGACGAACTCCAGGCCTATGGATTGGCCAGGCTCGAAAGTGACTAGGATGTCCAAGTCGCTCTTCTCCTGGGCTTCCCCCGATACGAAGCTGCCGAAGGCCTCCAGTCTGGCGACGTGATACCGCCGGCAGATATCGGCAAGACGGTCGGCGTTTATATTGAGGTCGCTCAGTCTCACGAAGCGTCACCTTTCGACAAGCCCAAGGCAACCCCTCGACTTTGCCCGGGGTGCCGCGGGCGATCCGATCCGAACCATCGACGTCCAGCTTGGGAAGCCGACATTCTACCACTGAATTACGCCCGCATGGTCCGGCGATGCCCGCGCCGGAGGCGGCGGCTTGGCTTTTGCCGCTATCTCGATTCATGGCATCGACAAAAGCATTATCGCCGCGTGCGGC
>CAYOBS010000031.1:14696-17253 GCA_964402305.1 uncultured Planctomycetaceae bacterium
GCTGTCAAGTTCCGCTGTCCAGTTCCGCTGTCCAGTTCCGCTGTCCAGTCCCGCTGTCCAGTCCCGCTGTCCAGTTTGTCCGCTGTCCAGTCCGGAAGATTGTCATTGTTGACCGGGCCGCAATCGCATTATCATGCCCCTCTCTGGCGGAAATGGATTAGTCTTCGCGCCCGTCGCGCCTAGCCGTGTGCGCGGCGCCGCCGGGCGCGGGAAACAAGGACCGTACGATAATGGGCAAGATGATGAAAGCGTTGGTAAAAGCCAGGCCCACGGAGGGACTTTGGCTTGCGGAAGTGCCGGTTCCGGAGATCGGCATTAACGACGTGCTGGTGAAGATTCTCAAGACCAGCATTTGCGGCACGGATGTGCATATCTGGAACTGGGACAAGTGGGCTCAGAAGACCATCCCCGTCGGCATGCACGTCGGCCACGAGTTCGCCGGCGTCATCGAGGCCGTCGGCTCGAACGTTCACGACTTCGCCAAAGGCGACCTGGTCAGTGGCGAGGGCCACGTCGTCTGCGGGCGGTGCCGCAACTGCCTGGCCGGGCGGCGGCACCTGTGCCCCAACACCAGCGGAATCGGCGTAAACCGCCCCGGCGCGTTCGCCGAGTATCTCTCCATCCCGGTCACAAACGTCTGGGCCGCCGACCCGAATATCCCGCTGGAGGTCATTAGCTGCTTCGACCCGCTTGGCAACGCCGCCCACACCGCCCTTAGCTTCGACCTGCTCGGCGAGGATGTGCTGATCACCGGCGCGGGCCCAATCGGCATCCTGGCCGGGGCCATCGCCAGGCATTGCAGGGCACGGCACGTCGTCGTGACCGACGTCAATCCCTACCGCCTCGAGCTTGCCCGCAAGATGGGCGCCACACTGGCACTGGACGTCAGCAGGGAAAAGGTGGACGCCGACCTCCAGGCCCGGCTGGGCATGAAGGAAGGCTTCGACGTGGGCATGGAAATGTCCGGCAGCCCCGACGCCTTCCGCTCCATGCTGGCCAACATGGCCCACGGCGGAAAGGTAGCCCTGCTGGGCATCCTGCCGCGGACCGAGATCGACTGGGACCTGGTAATCTTCAACGGCCTGACCATCAAGGGCATCTATGGCCGGGAAATGTACGAGACGTGGTACAAGATGACCATGATGATCCAGTGCGGGCTGGACATCACCCCGGCCATCACGCACCGCTACAATTACACCGCGTTCGAAGAGGCCTTCCAGGTCATGCGGTCAGGCCAGTCCGGCAAGGTCGTGCTTACCTGGGCCGAGAAATAGGATGCCGCCATGTTTCACACTATGCAAAAGCACCTGGCCGCGACGCTGGACGAAATCCGCGCATCGGGCCTTTACAAGCGCGAACGGCAGATCACCACGCCCCAGCGGGTGCTCATCGGCCTGCCCGACAAGCCGGAGGTGCTGAACTTCTGCGCCAACAATTACCTGGGCCTGGCCAGCGATCCGCGCATCCTGGCCGCGGCAAGAGCGAGCCTCGATGAGTGGGGCTACGGCCTGAGCAGCGTGCGATTCATCTGCGGCACGCAGACGCTCCACAAGACCCTCGAGGCCCGAATCAGCGAGTTCATGTGTACCGAGGACACCATCCTCTACGGCTCGTGCTTCGACGCCAACGGCGGGCTTTTCGAGACCCTCCTGGGCGCCGAGGACGCAATCATCAGCGACGAGTTCAACCACGCCAGCATCATCGACGGCGTCCGCCTGTGCAAGGCGCAGCGATTCCGCTATCGCAACTGCGACATGGCCGACCTCGAGGCCCAACTCAAGCAGGCCTCCGGGGCGCGCATGAGAATGATCGCCACCGACGGCGTGTTCTCCATGGACGGCACCGTCGCCAACCTGCCGGGAATCTGCGGCCTGGCCGAGAGGTACGACGCGGCCGTAATGGTCGATGACTCCCACGCGACGGGTTTCTTCGGCCCAACCGGGCGCGGCACGCCGGAATACCACGGCGTCGCCGACCGCATCGACATAGTCACCAGCACGCTGGGCAAGGCCCTGGGCGGCGCCAGCGGCGGCTTTACGACCGGGCGGAAAGAAGTAATCGAGTTGCTACGCCAGCGAAGCAGGCCCTACCTGTTCTCCAACACGCTCTGCCCGGTGATCGCGGCGGCATCGCTGGCCGTGCTGGACATGCTCTCGGCGTCCACGGCCCTTCGCGACAAGCTGGAAGCCAACACGAAGTACTTCCGCGCCGGCATGGCGGAGCGAGGCTTCGACATCGCAAAGGGCAGCCACCCGATCGTCCCGATAATGCTCGGCGACGCGGTCCTGGCGACGAAGATGGCCGACATGATGCTCGCCGAGGGCGTATACGTCATCGGCTTCAGCTATCCCGTGGTGCCCAAGGGCAAGGCGCGAATTCGCGTGCAGATATCCGCCGCCCACTCCGCGGCCGACCTGGACCTGGCAATGAACGCCTTCGCAAAGGTGAGAGACGCCTGCAAGAGCTGAAGAAGAGAAGAAGAAGTTTCTAACGCAGAGTTCACAGAGAACCTGGCGCGGGCTTCGCCCGCAACCCAATTGCGGATTGCGGATTGCGG
>CAYOBS010000032.1:0-3325 GCA_964402305.1 uncultured Planctomycetaceae bacterium
TTCGTCAAGACGCACCGCGAGGCGCTGGAGAAGTTCTTCGAGAAGCCGCCCACCTCGGCCTCGCTGCTGCTTGAGGTCGGGTCCTGGCCTGGCAATACGCGTCTGGCCAAGCTGGTCGCCAAGATCGGCCAGGCCATCGACTGCTCGGTGGGCGAGAAGGAGAACCTTTCCGGCTGGATCGCCAAGTCGGCCTCCAAACGCGGCAAGAAGATCGCCCCTGACGCGTCGGAGTTGCTGGCTCAGTGGGTCGGCCGGGACCTGGCGGCGCTGGACGGCGAGATCGAGAAGCTCAGCCTGTACGTCGGCCAGCGCGAGCAGATCACCACGCAGGACGTCTCATCGCTTGTCACGGCTTCGGCGGGTCCGGCGGCGTTCGAGCTGACCAACGCCGTCACCGCCGGCGACGCGGCCTGGGCGCTGCGGGCGCTTGGCGGCATGCTCCGCACGCGCGGCGACGAGTTCAAGACGCTGGGCCTGATCGCCTGGCACCTGCGCCGCGCCATGACGGCCAAGGAAAAACTCGCCGCCGGCGCCGACCTCTACGCGGCGTTGCCCAACATGCCCCCCGGACCGCGGAAAGACTTCATGGCGATGCTCCAGCGCCGCAGCCTGCGAACCTTCCATGACGACTTCCGCAAACTCATCCGCGCCGACCTGGCGATGAAGTCCGGCACCGAACCCCGCGCGGCCCTTCAGGAACTGGTCGTCCAGTTGTGCATGTGAGAAGAAGAAGTAGTTAGTAGATAGGAAGTAGTAGTTAGGAAAAGAAGAAACAGCATAACACTTCACCCGTCTGCAACGCAATCTACGGGCAGCGGAAAAGATAGGGAGTCTGCTGTTTCTTCTTCTTCCCCCTACTTCCTAACTACTATTTCCTAACTACTTCTTCCTTCTTCTCTCGAAAACTCATCCCTCACCACTTCCAGTTCCGGCAGGGCGGCGATGAACTGCCGGCCATAGCTCTTGGTCACGATGCGGTGGTCGAGAACCACGACGATGCCGGTGTCGGTGGTGGACCGGATGAGCCGCCCGAATCCCTGCTTGAAGCGGATGATCGCCTCGGGCAACTGGTACTGGCCGAACGGGTTGCCGCCTTGCTGGCGGATCATGTCGATCCGGGCCTCGGTGATCGGGTCGTCGGGGACGGCGAACGGCAGCTTGACGATTATCACGTTGCTAAGGGCCTCGCCGGCGACGTCCACGCCCTGCCAGAAGCTTGTCGTGCCCAGCAGCACCGGCCTGGGGTGGTTGCGGAACTGATCGAGCATGAGCCCGCGCGACAGGCCCCAGCCCTGGACGAACATCTTGTAGTCGTTCCGCTGGCACCACGGCCCCAGCAGTTCCGCCGCCGCTTCGAGCATTCGGTAGCTGGTGAACAGCACGAAGCACCGGCCCCTGGTCTTCTCGACGTAGTAGGAGATAGCCTTGCACGCGGCCGGGATGAAGCCGTCGAGGTCGTTGGGATCGCCCAGTTGAGTCTCGACGTGGAGCTTGGCCTGGCGGCGGTAGTCGAACGGGCTGTCCAGCAGCAGTTCGCGGCACTGGTCGATGCCGAGCCGGCGGCGGAGGTACTCGAACCCGTGTTTACCGCCCCGGCTGGTGGCCAGGGTGGCGCTGGTGAGCACGGCTGAGCTCACGCTGTCAAAGAGCAGCGTGCGAAGGATCGGCGAGACGTCGATCGGCGCCGACGCCAGCGTGACTACAGGCCGGCGGCCTCGCTGGTGGACGGCCAGCCAGTATGCGTGCGACTCCTCGGCCTGGGCGATGAGCCGCTGAATGTCGTGGGCGAGTTCCAGCGCCCGCTGCTCGCAGCCGACGAGCTCGAATCGGCGGTCCTCATCGTCGACGCGTTTGCGGGCGTCCTTCAGCAGCCGGGCCACTTCCGAAAGTGCGGGCGATAGCTCGTTGGAGATAAGTCCCGGCTGGCGGATTCGCCCGTTGGGCGTGATGCCGGGCCCGCGGTACTCAGCCAGGGCGGCGAAGAAGCCTTCCGAGGCGTTTGCGGCGCGGTTGACCGCGTCGATGGCGTCAGCCTCGCCAAGCATCGCCAGGATGCCGCGGTCGGTCTGGTCGTTGTAGAGGTCGCGGAGCAGGTACTCGACGGTCGAGTTGCTCACGGAGCATCCGAAGTGGTCGCCGGCGACCTGCTCGACGGTATGTGCCTCGTCCAGGATCGCCAGGTCGTAGTCGCCGAGCAGCCGGGCCTGGTTGCCGGGTCCGGCCTTGAGGGCCAGGTCGGAGAAAAACAGCGCGTGGTTGACCACCAGTATGTCCGCCCCGAGCATCCGTTTGCGGGCGGCCTGGAGGTGGCACTTGCCGTAATGGGGGCACTTGCCGGCCAGGCAGCTTCCCGGATCGCTGCGGACTTTCTCCCAGACGCCGCGGTCCAGCGGGAAAGTGATGTCCTGGAGCGAGCCGGCGTCGGTCTCCATCGCCCACTCGGACAGGCGAACGAGCTGCTCCTGCTGGTCCCATTGCGAGAAGAGCTTGTCGCGGGCCTTGATGGCCATGCCCATGCGGCGGAAGCAGATGTAGTTCTGCCGGCCTTTGCCCAGCACGGCCGAGAACCCCATCGGCAGCACGTCGTGAAGGAAAGGCAGGTCCTTGGCGATGAGCTGCTCCTGGAGGGCGATGGTGTAGGTGGAAACGACGACGCGGCGCTTCGGTTTGTGGGCGACGGCGCCGAGGATGGCCGGGACGAGGTAGGCGAAGCTCTTGCCGACTCCGGTGCCCGCCTCGACGACGAGGTCCTGGCCGGCGTCGAACGCCTCGGCCACGGCGCGGGCCATGTCCAACTGCTGCGGGCGCGGCTCGTAGTTCGGCATCCGCCGGCTGATCAGGCCGCCCGGGGCGAGGATTTCGTCGAGGCTCAACGTCATCTCATCGGCGCCGAGGCCGCGGTGGCGGCCTGCTCCTGCGGCCTGGGGTGCGCCAGTCGTCCGGCAAAATGGAGGATGAACCAGAACATCATCACCAGGATTATCAGCGTGATGACGGTGGCCAGGATGGTGATCATCGTCCGCCCGCGGACGATGGATGACCGCATGGACGAGACGATGCGGTCCTTGGCGAGCGTGAGCATGGCCAGCAGGATGGCCCCGACGGTCGGCCAGATCGTGATCGAGTGGATGCCGCTGAAAATATACACGCCCCTGCTGACGACCTGCCCGGACTGAAGCTCGTACCGCAGCGCCCCGTCGGCGGCGCTGATGACGTTTCCATTGACGGCCTCGCCGCCGATGAAGACGTACAGCACCGTGTAGACCATGAAGTTGGTCAGGCCCACCATGATGACCCAGATGCATACTCGCGTGCGAAAGTCCAT
>CAYOBS010000032.1:3425-17179 GCA_964402305.1 uncultured Planctomycetaceae bacterium
ACCTGCCTGCCGGCAGGCAGGTTTAAGATTAGGATTTCGAATTTCCTTCTCCGAAGAGTTCCTTAACCGTCACTCGCCTACGGTGCGCCTATTACTCCGTCGATCGGGCTGGACGCCGTGGCGTAGAGCTTGCGCGGGATCCGCCCCGCCTGGCGAGCCAGGTACCCGGCCTCGATGGCCAGGCGCATCGCGCGGGCCATCTTGACGGGATCGCCCGCGCCGGAGATGCCGGTGTTCAGCAGCACCCCGTCGGCGCCGAGCTCCATCGCGATGGCAACGTCGCTGGCCGTGCCGACGCCGGCGTCGACGATGATCGGGAACTGGGCGTCGCCTTCCTTCAGTTGCTCGAGGATGATCCGTATGTTCCACGGGTTCAGCACGCCCTGGCCCGAGCCGATCGGGCTGCCGGCGGGCATTACCGCGTCGGCGCCGGCGTCCTTCAATCTCCTGGCCATGACCGGATCGTCCGACGTGTAGCACAGCACCGTGAAGCCCTCGGCCTTGAGCACCGCCAGAGCCTCCAGCGAGCCGACCGGGTCCGGCAGCAGCGTCTTGCGGTCGCCGAGGACCTCAAGCTTTACCCAAGCCGAACCGGGGTTCTCCAGGCCCTCCAGCAGTTCCCGGCCAAGACGGGCGGTGCGAATGGCGTCGGCGGCGTTGAAGCACCCGGCCGTGTTGGGCAAAAGCGTGTACCTGGCCGGGTCCACGAAGTCCAGGATGTTCCGCCCGGACGCATCGGTCATCCGCTCGCGCCGCACGGCCACGGTGACGACCTCGCATCCGGTCTCGGCCAGTGCGTCGCGCATAAGCTCGTACGTCGCGTACTTGCCCGTGCCGACAAACAGGCGGCTGTGGATCTCGAACTTGCCGATACGCAGGGGCTCGTCGTTCATTCCATCGTCTCTCGATACGTGCGCCCGCCGCCGGGTGGCGCCCGCGCGGGAAAACCACTCAAAGCCGTGCCCTGATATACCCAATGCCCCCGCTGGGCACAACCCATTTCGCGGGACGGGTGCCTTGTGTCTTGTTCAGGGGCGACGGATGCAATGCGGAAACAAATATCGAAATCCTAATCTCGAAATTCGAAACAAATCCGAAATCCAAATTTCAAATGCTCCAAACGCCGGTAATCGGCGCAATAGCCCTAAGAAACCCGAACGTCATCCTTGGGAGGCTCTTTGTTTTGGATTTGGTGCTTTGGATTTGTTTCGGATTTCGTGCTTCGAATTTCGGATTTGCCGTTTCAGAATCGCCTCGCTACCCTCCACCGACCAAAGTGACTATCTCGATGGCGTCGTTGTCGCTCAGAAGCGTCTGGGCGTGCAGTCCGCGGGGCAGGATCTGGCGGTTGAGTTCGACGGCCACACGCTTGGCGGGCAGATTGCGGACCTCGAGAAGCTCCGCCACGGTCTGCGCCCGGTCGAACTGCTGCCACTGCCCGTTAATCTGAACTCGCATGGCTCCGGCTCCACATCTGCCACTGTGTCGTAACAGGAGTGATTATACGCTCATGATTATACGCCCAGAGCCAGCGAATCAATACGTCTTATAGGTCCTATAGGTCTCATAGGTCTCATAGGTCTATAGCCGGAAGCTGCCTTTAGCCGGATTCAACCCGCGGCCTGGTGTAAATTTTATTTATTTCATTACTAAGCTGTTTTTTGTGATTTTCGGGGGTTCAACTGCCGATAGTGTTTCTTGGAAAGCGTGTGTCAAGCGAACTAGTGACCGCACCTACCCCCCGACCCCCTTGACGCACGCGAAAGCGGCCGGCAAAATGCCGGCCGTTTTTATTTGGGGATGAAGGTCTGCCCCATTTTCCTCCTTTTCCTTCCCTGCTCGCTGAAGCGAACAGGCCGCGAGAAAACCGGCTACCGAGTCGCGTTCCGCTTCTTTGCTGTTCCGGGTTCCGGGTTCCTGGTTCCGCCGTTTTCTTTTCACGGCTACTGCTGTTTTGCCGTTCCGGGTTCCGGGTTCCGGGTTCCGGGCCTGCCTGCCGGCAGGCAGGTTTCGCCGTTTCCTTTTCCCCGGATCGTCAGGGGTACGTCGATGGAGCGGATGTGAATGTCGCGCTGCGGGAAGGCGATTTCGATTCGGGCCTGGCCGAAGGCGTCGTTGATGGCCATGTGAAGGTCGTCACGGACCCCCATGAAGTGATCGAAGCTGGCGACGAAGGCCCGCAGTTCGAAGTTCAGCGAGTTGTCGCCGAAGCTCAGGAACATCGCCTGCGGCGGCGGGGTCTGGAGGATTCGCGGGTTGTCGGCGGCGACCTTCAGCAGAACCTGGCGGGCCAGCCTGGTGTCCGATCCGTAGGCGATGCCCACGGGGATGACCACTCGCAGGATCGTGTCGGACAGCGTCCAGTTCACCAGCCGGCCAGTGATGAACTCCTTGTTGGGCACGACCAGTTCCTTGCGGTCCATATCGAGGATGGTGGTGGCGCGGATGCGGATTTGCGTGACGGTGCCGGTCACCTCGCCCACCGTAACGATGTCTCCGACGCGGATTGGCCGCTCGAACAGGAGGATCAGGCCCGAGATGAAGTTGCCGAATATCTCCTGGAGCCCGAAGCCCAGGCCCACGCTGACGCCGGCGATCAGCCATTGCACGTGGCCCCAGTTTATGCCGATGGCCTGGGCAGCCACTATGAAGCCCAACACCGCGATTGCGTAGCGGGCCAGGGCGTTGATGGCGTAGCTTGCCCCAGCCTCGGTGTGAAGCCGTCGCAAAAGCGCCACCTCCAGGATGCCGGGGATGTTCTTGCCGGCGATGACCGTCAGCACGATCACCACGATCGCTATGGCCGCGTCGGCCAGGCTGACCGAAATGGCCGAGGGACCGGAACCGACCTTCCACAGCGTGATGTCGCGAAGGACCCTCAGGGCCGGCAGCACGTCGGACCATACAAGCCAGAGGCCAAGCAGCGTCAGGGCGGCGACGACGTAGTCGGCGAACTGCCTGACCTGCGCGGCGGCCTCCGAGACGCTGGGCAGTTGGGATTCCCTGGCCGACTGCGCGCCGCGGCCGGGGGCCTCGCCACTCGGCGGCTCGGACTGCCTTGCTCGCGCCAGCCGGACGGCGCCGATGGTGAACCACCGCCGCAGCAAGGCCTGGAGAACGACCAGCGCGATGATGACCCATAATTGCACCAGCAGCCGGCCCGAAAGCCGGAGCGTGGTGTAGTAGTATCCCATAGCCGCCGCCCCGGCCAGCCATAGCGGCACCAGCACCGCCAGCGGATACCAGACCATGCGGAAACGATAAAGCCAGCCGCCGCGGCGCCGGCCTAGGACTTCGATAACCATCCGCCCGCCCGGCCAGAACATCCAGGCGACGTAGGCCCCGAGCACCACCAGCAGCGCCGCGCAGGCGATTCGCCCCAGCGACTCGCGATACTCGATGACCGGCTGGCATTGGAGCGAGGCGGCGATGAACAGCAGCGGCATCTCGGCCGCCACGAGCCAGCGGAGCGACCTGACCTTCCGCCTCATCGCGCCGGTGGGCCAGTGGAAGAACGCCTCGCCAATGCCTTCCTTGCGGCACATTCCGACGACGACGGCGATCGGCAGCCAGCCCGCGGCGGCCATCATCAGCCCGTGTCCCACGGCGAAGGCGAATGACGCTTCATCGCCTCCGCAGACAAGCGCCCAGCCCGCCGCAAGCAGCGCCGCCGGCCAGGCCAGCGCCGCCAGCACCGTCAGCGCCAGCGCCTGGATGCCTCGAAGCATCGCGCCCTGGCCGTACTGATTGGCTTGTTTGCCCAGCAGGCGCACCTGGGTGATGAGCCGACGGCGCAGCATGAGCAGCGCCGCGATCGCCAGCGCCGCCAGGCCGGCCCAAAGCGGTGAGCGGCGGACGCTGTCGACCATGGCCGCGCCCAGTGCCCGCCAGTTGGCCGGCGAGACGAACCAGGCCAGCGCCTGGCCCGCTCGCCGAAGGTCGCCCGGCGCCAGCGGAGTGGTGCTGCGGGTCCACAGGACCTTCTCGTCGATGTACGAGCGGGACTTCAGGTCCGTGGCGGTCATGATCGTCGCCGGCTGGGTCGCCAGGGCGGGCCCGGTAGCCGGCGCCGGCGCTGGTCTGGTCGCCGGTTTGACCGGGGGCGCCGGGGCGGGCAGGCTTTGGCCCTGTAGCGGCGCCGCGACGATTGCCATCCCCGCCGCGAGCAGCAGATAAACGCCAAGTCGATATTTCATGAGCATTCGCCGCACAACTGCTTTCTTATGGCCTGAAGCTTCATTACCTCTGCGCAACATAGTGCCAAAGTCCGTATTATAGAAGGATTGCCCACCCCATGAAAGGCCCTGGTCCGCGCAGAGCTTCGCCATAGGTCCTATAGGACCCATAGGACCTATCCGGCGCGAGCCAAGAGCACGCGAAGCGTTCGTAGCGACGCCGTCCCCAACGGGGCAGGCAGGCGTTATTCTTCCGGATACACCCGGCCTGCCCCGTCGGGGACGTGCATACCGCCAACACAAGCAAAGCAACTTGCCCCGGTTTTCCCGGATCAACTTGACGGGCCCTGCGGTTATAAAGGTAGATAACTATGCCATATTACCAGACCATCGTATACAGTCCCGGCGTCCAGGCGGGCGCCGCGCCGCCCGGCGTGGCCGGCGAGATCATCGCGGCCCTGGCGGCGTCTGACGCCGCGTTCGAGGTCGTGCCGGACATTTGCCAGTTCGCGGCCTGGGGCGACCCGGCTATGCGGCGGTGGTCGGGCGCGACGGACCTTCGCATCGCGGGCCTGCCGCGACGGGCGGTAAAGTGGCTCTTTCACGCCGCCGGGCAAACGCTGCCGGAAACCGCCGAAGTGCTGGACCCCAAGACGGCCGGGCCCGACGAGATCGTCCGCGGGCTTCTTGCCGGCGCCGAAGAAAACGGTGATGCGGCCACCCAAGGGCAAGACGGGTGCCGTGGTTTGCCAAGGCCCGCCCCAACGGGGCAGGCAGGGCCGGAGCAACCACGCCTTTCGGCCACTCATGGGCAAGTCCTTGGGACCCCTTACGGGGACGCCCATGCCACCGGCCCGGCCGAGGCAATGACCGTGATGCTCTACGAGGGTCCCGGCGCGCGGGCGATGACGCCGCGGCGGCGGGCGGAGTTGATCTCCGCCGCGGTGGCGGCAGGGTATCGCGTGGTCCGGCCGGCGCCAGGCTGCTGGAGAACGGATGGGGTGTCCGTTGGGCCTGCGATTGACACGTCGGCGGTTGCAAGCGTGGGCGATTTCGAGGCCGGGAAGACTTCGCCTCTGGCCGGCGCCGGCGTAGTCCGTATCGACGCGGCCGGAAAGTGCGCGTGCGGCACAATAGGCGCCGTCGACGAGGCCCGTGCCGCCATGCACCTGCCGAAACCCGGCGCGTGGGCAGCCTGGTTCCCGGTGATCGACTACGACCGCTGCGCCGGCTGCAAGCAGTGCGCGAACTTCTGCCTCTTCGGCGTTTTCTCGACCGGCGACGGCGGCGTGCGGGTCGCCAACCCGGCCTCGTGCAAGACCAACTGCCCGGCCTGCGCCCGAATGTGCCCTCAGGCGGCGATCATCTTCCCGCACTACCCTACCGGCCCGATCAACGGCCAGGAAGCAGGCGAGCAGCCCGGCGGCGGCGATGCAGCCGCGAGCCTGAAAGAGGCCCTGCGAGGCGACGTATACCAGGTTCTCCGCAGTCGCCAGGGCGGGGCGGCGTCGCTCGCGGCGGCAAAGGCAGTTCTCGGCGCCGGCAAGTGCGGCCCGGCCGACGGCGACAAGTGCGATTGCGACGAGACCCCCACCGGCAGCGGGCGTTGCTGCTGTCAGAACGACGGAGGCCAACAAGAGACTCACCTGCAATGAAAGCCCCCGCCCCCGCGCCACCCCGAAGGAAAATGGGCCGGTACGCGGCGGGCGAAGGAATCGCCGGTTCATGCGGAAACCTGCACCAGTCATCCCGATCTCGCCGCCCGCTTGGGGGCCCCTGGGGCCTGCCCGCCCTGGGCGCCCCGCGCAGAAGGGCATCCCGTCGGCCAAGCCCCAGCGGGACTCGCTCCTGGCGGCCGTCAGGCAATACGTGCATGCCACAGCCCCCACGCCGCCGCTTGGCCTGGCGGAGTTGCAGATGCACTGCGACCGCGTCATAGCATCCACCGGCGCCGACGAGCAGTGGCGCGACTGGCTGGCAGTGCTGCTGAGCAACGAGGTCTGGCGCGACCAGCTCGCGGGCATCCCGTTTGGCCGGCGGCTGCTGCTGCTGCCGCAGTGCCTGCGAGACGCCGACGCCTGCCGCGGCGCAATCGACAGCGTCGGCCTGCTGTGCGGCGCCTGCGGGAACTGCGTGATCCAGGACCTCCAGGCCGAGGCACAGCGGCTGGGATACGTCGTGCTCGTTGCCGAAGGCTCGCCGGCAGTCATGAGCCTGCTGGAGAGCGGGCAGGTCGAGGCCGTCATCGGCGTCAGTTGCCTGGCGGTGCTGGAGCGAGTCTTCCCGTACATGCAGGCGGCGGCTGTGCCGGGCCTGGCTGTGCCGCTCCTTTGCGACGGCTGCCGAGACACCGCCATCGATCTCGACTGGCTCTGGGAAGCACTGCACCTTACCAGCGACGATGTTACGGGCCGGCTGAACCTCGACGAGCTGCGAAAACAGGTCGATGGCTGGTTCGAGCCGGCAAGCCTGGACGAAACGCTCGGACCCGCCGAGGGCGCCACCGGCGAGATAGCCCGCGACTGGCTCGCCCGCGGCGGCAAGCGCTGGCGGCCATTCCTGACCGCCTGCGCCTACCAGGCCCTTGCCCAGGACGTCGACGCGCCCCCCTCGGGGGCCCAAGGCCTGCCGGGGGCCCAGGGCATGCCGGATGACCTGCGAAAACTCGCCGTCGCCGTCGAGTGCTTCCACAAGGCCTCGCTGATCCACGACGACATCGAGGACGCCGATTCCAGCCGGTACGATCGACAGACGCTCCACACCGCCCACGGCGTGCCGGTGGCGCTGAACGTCGGCGACTTGCTGCTGGGCGAGGGCTACCGCCTGATCGCCCAGTGCCGCTGTGCCAGCGGGCGAAAGGTGGAAATGTTCCGCGCCGCGGCTCAGGGCCATCGCACGCTGTGCCTGGGCCAGGGCGCCGAGCTGTGCTGGTCCCGCGAACCGTCGCCGTTGTCGTCGGTGGAGGTTCTGGACATATTCCGCCGCAAGACGGCGCCGGCGTTCGAGGTGGCGCTGCATCTCGGCGCGACACTGGCCGGGGCGGGCGAGAACGTCCACGAGGTGCTCAGCCGGTATTCCGAAGCGCTGGGCATCGCATACCAGATCCGCGACGACCTGGACGACTTCCACGACGGCCAGGCCAGCCAGGCCGACCGCAAGGGCGACGCCCACGTTGACCGCCCGAACATTCTCCTGGCCGTCGCCACCGAAAATGCCGAAGGCGACGACCGCCGGCGGCTCGAGGACGTCTGGCGACGCCGCTCGACGTTCCAGCAGCACTGGGCGGAGCTGGCCGGGCTCTTCGAGCGGACAGGCGTCGTCGCCCGGACAAGCGAACTGATGGAATCCTACAAACAACTCGCCGCCGGCTGCCTGGGCCGGCTGGACAACCCGAGCCTCAAGGGCCTCCTGCGGCGGGTAATAACTCGAATCTTCAACGACACGCAAACTCTGTTCTGCTGCGATGACAAGAGAGAAGAAGGTAGTAGGTAATAGGTAGTAGGGTGACAGCAAAGAGAAGGTCTTAGGTCATAGCTCTTAGGTCTTAGGGTGGCCGTGCCCTATCATGCCTGTTCGCCGTTGTCTATCCGCCGGCACTGCCGGTTCAACCGGCTACTGGCTACCGGCTACCGGCTACCGGCTACTGGCTACTGGCTGCCGACTACCGGCTACCATGACAGATGACAATAAACAAGGAAATGCTCGCCTCGGCCGCCAAGGCGGTCAAACTGCTGGGTGATTCCCGCGCCGCCGAGATAGGCGAGTTCTACCGCCGACTGCTTAGGCCCGACGGAGGCTTCGCCGACCGCGCCGGCAAGAGCGACCTCTACTACACGGTCTTCGGCCTCCAGGCATGCGCGGCCTTGGGCGCTGAGTTGCCCGTCGGGGCCGTCGGATCGTACCTCCGGGGCTTCGGCGAAGGCCAGGGGCTCGACATGGTCCACCTTGGCTGCCTGGCTCGATGCTGGGCCGTGCTTGACGGCGAGGCCTGCCCCGCCCACGTGCGATCGGCCGTGCTTGAGCGCATCGAGGCATGCCGGTCCGCCGACGGCGGATATGCCCAACAGCCCCACCGGCCCGGCGGCTCGGCCTACGGATGCTTCCTGGCCCTGGGCGCCTGCCAGGACCTCGGCGCCGATCTGCCCGATGCCGACGGCGCGGCACAATGCCTGGCCGGCCTGGCCGTCGGCGACGGCTCGTACGCCAACGACGCCTCGATGCCCATCGGCTCGGTGCCCGCGACCGCCGCCGCCGTGATAGTCCTGGCGCACCTGCACCGGCCCGTCGACGCCGGCGCGGCACAGTGGCTGCTGGCACAGCACGCCCCGGCCGGGGGTTTCAGGGCCGTGCCGATAGCGCCCGAGCCGGACATGCTCTCGACGGCCGTGGCGCTTCAGGCGCTCCGCAAGCTCGGCGCCGACATCTCCGCCGTTCGCCCGGGCTGCCTCGAGTTCTGCCAGTCCCTCTGCGCCGAGGGCCGCTTCGCCGGGCACGAGGGCGACACGGCGCTCGATGGCGAGTATACTTTCTACGGCCTGCTGGCACTGGGTTGCCTGGAGGAATGATGGCCGCGAAAAAATCGGTTCTTCTGAACGCTGAGTTGCCGCCTGAGCTTGCCGCGCAGGCGGCCAGGGAGAAAGTCCGCCTGGACATGGCCTGGATGTGCGTCCGGACGGACCTGAACCTCGAGGGGCACTACGAGGAAAACTACCTGCTGGCCGAGCCGGACAGGCTGATCGTGCTGGCGCCGCCGACCGGCGGCCGCTCGGCCGTGCGAGTGGTCGTCGCCCGCGACAAGATCGACGAGATCCGCACGCGCCAGGGCGTGGGGGGAGGCTTCCTCGACGCCCTGGTCGACGGCATTTACGTCGAGCTTCTGGCCTATTCCAACGCCAAGGCCGACATGCTCCGCAAGGCGGCGGCCAAGCTCAAGGCCTGGTCGCACGGCGAAAAGCCTCACATCGGGCCCGAGGACGACATCGACCCGCGCCGCTGCCCGGTCTGCGGCCTGCCGCTTCAGTTCAAAGGCGACGTCTGCCGGCGGTGCATCAACCGCGGGGCCGTCTTCGGACGAGTGCTGAAGATGATGCGGCCCTACGCCGGCCGGGCCGTGGCGATGATGCTGCTCGTGCTGGTCGCCATCGCGCTGAGCCTGGTGCCCCAGCAACTCGTCAGGCTTCTGATCGACCGCGTGCTGGCGCCCGGGCAGGCCGGCAACGCCGTGCCGGCCTTCGACACCGCCCGCGACTGGCTGCTGGGCCTGGTGGCGGCCCTGCTGGGCGTTCACCTCCTGACCGCCGTCACGCATGTGCTCACGGGCCGGCTGGCAAGCTATGTCGGCACGCAGATCACCTATGACATGCGGTCGCGAGTCTTTGGCCACCTGACGGGTCTGTCGGTGGCGTACTACGACCGCTACAACGTCGGGCAGCTCATGAGCCGCGTCGCCGGCGACACCGAGCAGATGAAGGGCTTCGTCAACCAGCTCACCAGCGGCTTCATGTCCCAGTTCATCCAGGTCGTCGCCGTCGGCATCGTCCTGTTTGGCCTGAGCTGGAAACTCGCCCTCATCACCCTCCTGCCGGCCCCGTTTGTGGTTCTCTCGGCCATGTTCTTCTGGAAACGCATCTACCCCCGCTACTACCGGGTCTGGGACGCCAACAGCAAGCTCCACGGCGTGCTGAACACGATCCTCTCGGGCATCCGCGTGGTAAAGGCGTTCGGGCAGGAGAATCGCGAGCGCAGCCGCTTCGGCCGATCCGCCGAGTACGTCCGCAACAGCTTCCGCGGCGTGGAGTACACGGTGGCTGCGTTCAACCCCGCCATCGGCGTGCTGTTCCAGCTCGGCGGGATACTCGTGTGGTACTTCGGCGGCAAGTGGGTGCTGGGCAAGGAGCTATCACTGGGCGAGCTGATGGCGTTCCTGGGCTACCTGTGGATGTTCTACCAGCCGCTGGGGCAACTCACGCAGCTCACCAACTGGCTGACGCAGTTCCTGACGGCCACGCAGCGTACGTTTGAGATCCTCGACACCCCCAGCCAGATCGTCGAGAGCGACCAGCCGCAGCCGTTTGACGCCGCCGACGGGACGATCAGCTTCGAGGACGTGACGTTCGGCTACGACCGCCACGAGCCGATCATCAAGGGCGTGAGCTTCACCGTCGGAGCCGGCGAGCACATCGGCGTGGTCGGCAAGAGCGGCTCTGGCAAGACCACGCTGATAAATCTGCTCGCCCGCTTCTACGAGGTAGACGAGGGCTGCATCCGCATAAACGGCCTGGACCTGCGCGACGTCAGGCTCGATGACCTGCGAAGGCACATCGGCGTGGTGCTCCAGGAGCCGTTCCTCTTCCGCGGCACGATCTGGAGCAACCTCACCTACGGCATGACCGACGCGACTTGCGAGCAGGTGATCGCCGCCGCCAAGGCCGCCAACGCGCACGGATTCATCATGCGCCAACCGCTGGGCTACGACACCTACGTCGGCGAGCGAGGGGCGGGACTCTCCGGCGGCGAGAGGCAGCGAATCTCCATCGCGCGGGCACTGCTGTACAACCCGCGAATACTCATCCTCGACGAGGCCACCAGCAACGTCGACACCGAGAGCGAGCAACTCATCCAGAGCGCCCTGGCGCGGGCAACAAAGGGCAGGACCACCATCGCCATCGCCCACCGGCTCAGCACGCTGAAAAATTCCGACCGCATCCTCGTCGTCGACAGCGGGCAAATCATCGAACAAGGCTCGCACGAAGAACTCCTGGCCCTTCAGGGAACCTACTGGCGGCTGGTGAAGATCCAGACCGAACTGTCCCGCGAGCCGGCTGTGGACTCCCTGGCGGCACGGAAGTGACGGGAAGAAGAAAAAGAAGAAGAAAAAGAAGAAGCAAAAGAAGAAGATGCAACCGCAGAGGCACAGAGACGCAGAGATTAAAGGCATAGAAGAAGAGAAGAAGAGAAGAAGAAGCCGAGGACGAGAACGAGAACGAGGACGAGGACGATGGCTGTCGCCTGACCCCTACTACCTACTGCCTACTACCATGACCAGCAAACCAAATCCCGATCCCGCCGCCCTGCCGGGCCCCAGCCCGACGGAGCTGCGGTATCTCACGCCGGACATGTGCCGCGTGCATCTCGGCTCGCTGGGGGCCTTGCACGTTACGGTCGTCAACGAGCGGATATACGGCGGGGTCTACGCCGCATACGCGTTCCCCGTCGCCCATCCGGGGGAGTTCATCTCGCTTATTCAGACCGGCGCGGACCGCATCGAGGTCGAGGTCGGCGTCATCCGCCGATTGAGCGATTTCCCCGACGACCAGGCCCAACTGATCCGCCAGGCCCTCAAGCGCCGCTACTTCCTGCACACGATCCAGCGAATCAACCAGATCGGCTGGAGCCACGGCATGCTCCGCCTGGACGTCGAGACCGACAAGGGCCGCATCGAGTTCCTCATGCACTGGAAGCAGGACCGCGCCGTCGACTACGGCGGGCGCGGCAAGGTGCTCATCGACGTCAGCGAAAACCAGTACGTCATCCCCGACATGCAGAAGCTCACCGCCCGCGAACGCCAGGACTTCACCAGGTACATCTACTGGTAGGAGGCGTCCTTGACCAGTTCGTCGTGGTAGAGCTTCATCAGCATGTCCGCCAGGCGGGGGCTGAGGGCCGCAAGGAGGATCAGGAACTTTCCGCCCAGCGTGAATACCAGTTCCGGCGTGTTCTTGCCGACGGTGGCGGCGATCTTTCGGCCGACGATTTCGGGGTCGGTCAAGCCGCGAAGGCGCGCGAAGGTCTTGCCGGACCGCCGGGCCGCGCCGCGCATAACGTCGAAGAACTCCGTCCCGGTCAGGGCCGGGCAAACGCAGGTGACGTGGACCTTGTAGGGCATCATCTCGACGCGGAGGCTGTCGGTCAGCCCGGCGACGGCGAACTTGGTGGCGCAGTAGGCGCCGTTCAGCGGCGAGCCGCGCTTGCCGATGATTGACGAGATGTTGAAGATGTGCCCGCCGCGCTGCCGCATCATGACCGGCGCCGCGGCCCGGCAGCCGTAGAAGACGCCGTGGAAGTTCACGTCGAAGATCGCCCGCATCTGCTCGTCGCTGGTCTCGTGGACCCGTGCCCGCAGGCCGTAGCCGGCGTTGTTGACCATGACGTCAAGCCGGCCGAACCGGCTGACGGTCGAGGCGACCAGCTCATCGACCTGCACCTGGTCGGACACGTCGGCGACCTTGACTATCCCATCGCCGCCCGCGGCCCGGCACGCCTGGGCGACTTCGACGAGTCTCTCTTCCCGCCGGGCCGAGACCACCACCGCGTAGCCGCGCCGAGCCAGTGCCACGGCGGTCGCCCTGCCAATGCCGGCTGATGCGCCGGTTACGATGGCAACCTTGCGGTCCATACGCATGTCCTTTCGATGCGGAACAAGCTCGAAATAACCAATAAGCTCCAAATAACAAGCTCCAAATAACAAACAAGGACCAAACGGAAAAACGACAAGGACCAAACCAAAGAAACAGCAAGACCCAGGCAGATTAGCCGGCCCTTGTGCGTCCGCGGCCTTTGTTTGGTTCTTGGTGTTTGTGTTCTTGGTTCTTGTTTGTTATTTGGTGCTTGGAGCTTGGTCCTTATCTGCCCGTCGGTGCTTGTCATTTGGAACTTGTTTGCTATTTCGTGGTAGACCAATCCTAAAAACCAAGCGCCACCCTCGCGGCGATGGCCGCGGCTGAAAGCGCCGTCGCGGCCCAGAGGCCCGCTTTGATCCGTCGGACCGGCTTGTCGGCGTCGCCGCGGTTTCCGGCCGTGCTGCCCAGCCACATGACGTACGCCACCCGCCCGCCGATGGACCCGTGCCGCCAGTTCCATTGCCCCTGAGCGATGCCGTTGAGCTGGGCGATCCGCTCCAGCGACCGTGAGAACGCATAGGCGCCCTCTGGCGATATTCGCCCGTCCGTGCTCGGCCCGGAGTCGCCGGAGTACCACGCGGCGACGACGTCGCTCTGGCGCTCGAACCGCCGGCTGATCCAGCCGAAGCCAAACAGCCACGCCGCCCCCAGAAGCGAGATGGCCAGGCTCTCGGCCCACCACCCATCCAGCCGCAGCCGCCAGGCCAGCAGTTCCCCGGCCGACGTGCAGAGAATCACCGACGAGATGCTGAAGAGCATCGCGTAGAACAGGTGATGTCCGACGATGTGCCCGGCCTCGTGGGCGAAGACCGCGCGGACCTCGCGGCCGTCAAGCTGCTCCAGCAGCGCATCGCTGAGAAGCACGTACCGCACCGGCGCCAAAATGCCCATTACAGCGGCGTTGGCGATCATCCCGCCGGTCCGCCAGACAAGCAACTGCCTGAATCGCAGCCGCATCGCCCGGCTGACCTTCGTCAGCTCATCCCTCAGCGGCCCGGCAGGCATGCGAACCGTCCGCCAGACTCGCACGATCAGCGTCGGGGCGATCAGGACCACCACCACGGCCCCCACGGCGGAGCCAGCAAACACGGCCGTTTCGCCCAGGCGAGCTCTAAACAGGTCCAGGGTGTCCCTAATCAGCAGGATCAGCCCGATTGGCACGGCCACGAAGAGGAACTGG